>CAZYOD010000199.1:0-4463 GCA_964648635.1 uncultured Balneolaceae bacterium
GTAAAGGTTACTCCCGGCTTTGATAATAACCCATATAACCAGGATTTTTCTGCTCCGGAATAGCGTTTACCCGTCGGGCAGATGAACTTGCTGTCCCACGGGTAGAACTTAAAAATACCCTTACCGCCTAAAGAGTGCCCCCCTTTCCAGAGGCTATCTAGTTGCAGTTCTGCGTTACAACGAAAAGAGAGTAAACTAAAAAAGTTCCAGTTTTACTCCTTAAACGCGCTTCTTTCCCCGTGTTATTACCCCGATAGTCAAAGAAAAGAGTGCAGCACCCAAGATCGACCAGATAATCGGAAAAGTTTCGCCATCAATTTCAACCGGAAGGATAAAGGTGAGTCCCATTTTTGCGGCCAGCCACTTGCCAATCAAGGCACCGATAAATCCGACAACAATAGAAACGAAGCAGCCGCCCAGAGAATAACCGGCAATACTTTGCCCGATACCTCCACAAATAGCTGCAATTACAAGCAAAATCAGAAAACCTGATAGGGTCATAGTAATAGGATTTATTAGTTTTCGTCATTTAAGATAACCGCGGATTCCAGCGGCTTAATCACCACGGCATCATCGGGCTCGAACAGAATTCGGTTATCGGTATGTACCAGATATTTCTCGTCGCCCAGCTGCACGTGATACGTAATATCATGCCCCTTGAACTCCCGTTCAAGCACAACACCAACGTCTTCCGGATTTTGGCTAGTAGGTTTTTCAAGAGTAAGATGCTCCGGACGGATAGAACAAAGTACACGACCTTGAGCATTACTGCTTAAATTCATTGATCCCAACTTGGTCTTCACTTGGGATCCACCGGTTGCATCGGCATGGAAAAGATTCGTACGGCCTAAGAACTGGGCAACAAATTTTGTTTTGGGATTATAATACACTTCTTCGGGTGTGCCAATCTGTTCAATTTGGCCTTCGTTCATAACGGCAATGCGATCCGCAAATGACAGGGCCTCTTCCTGATCATGGGTTACAAGCAATGCGCTCATCCCCGCTTTTTTCAAAACTTCCCGCACTTCTTTTCGCATCGAATCGCGGAGCATCGCATCCAGATTGGAAAAAGGTTCGTCCAGCAATACCAGTTTAGGTTTGGGAGCGATCGCTCGTGCCAGCGCTACCCGCTGTTGCTGTCCGCCGGAAAGCTCACTGGGATTGCGATCTTTATAATCGCCCATTCCAGTACGACAAAGCACTTCTTCGGCATAGACGAGCCGTTTGTATTTGGGGATATCCGTTAAACCAAAAGCTACATTTTGTATTACTGACAGGTGGGGAAACAGAGCATAATCCTGAAATACAAAACCAATACCGCGATCTTGCGGAGCCACATGTTGAGTTGGAGATTCTAAAAGTCGCCCATCTACCCTAACTTCACCCTGATCGGCCCGCTCAAAGCCGGAAATAAGACGCAGGCAAGTAGTTTTACCGCATCCGCTGGGCCCAAGCAAGGCGAAAATTTCGTTCTCCCTTATCTGGAAATCCAGCGAGTCCACAACAGGACCGGTTTCGTCAAAAGCTTTCGTTAAATTTTTTACTGTAAGTAAATCTTTCATGGTTGTTTCCACTCTTTCGAGAATAAAAATCCTACAAATAAAGATGAAAATAGTAATATAGTTAATGCAAAAGGTGCAGCTTCGGCAAACATTGCTTCGCCGGTGTACGACCACACGTTAAGAGCCAACGTATCGAACCCTATGGGAGACAATAAAAACGTAATTGACAGTTCTTTCATTGCAGATAAAAAAACCAAAGATGCGCATGCTATAATTCCACCGCGCAATAACGGAAGTGTAACTGTGAAGAAAGATTTTATGGATGAATAACCTAAAGAGCGTGCTGCTTCCTCCAATTGTACTGGCGCCTGGTACAGGGCACTTCGTATTGGTCCAATTCCTTCGGCCAAAAAGTGAAGCGAATATGCAATTACTAACAGCAATAAGGATTGGTAAAGAGCTGTGGATACTTGTAGCGAGAAGAATACAAATGCCAAAGCAAAAGCCAGCGGAGGCGTTGCATACCCCAAATATGCAACTCGCTCAATCGGATTGCTCAATTTCGTTTTATACCGTACGCCGATGTAAGCCAGTGGCACAGCTAATAGGGTTGTAAGTGCGGCTGCCGGAGCCGAAGCTTTTACCGAATTTAAGAACGCCTCATACAAATCAGCCATTACAGCAGAAAAAGCCGTTTGGTTAATCCAAAAGACGATCGACGAGACGGGCAGCACAATAGCGACAAGAAAAAGAATGCCAACAAACGTATATGCAGGAACAGCCCACGGCCCCAGCTCCAAAAATTTTTTTGCTTTGGCAACGCCTCGACCCAACCGATGAAAAATGGCTTTTTTAAGTAACTTATATTCCAATACCAGGGCGGCTGTGGTAAGCCCCAAAAGCATTAGGGCAAGCCAGGCCGCATAAATGCGATCATAAGCAGCAATGTATTGCAAGTACAAAGCGTAACTAAAGGTCTCAAAGCGCATCAGCGAAACAGTCCCAAAATCTCCGATCACATGGAGGCTCACCAGCAGCGATCCCGCAAGTAGTGCGGGCCTTAGCTGTGGCAAAATAACCTTAATAAATGTGGATTTTGCATCATGCCCCAATGAGCGAGACACCTCTTCGATAGACTGATCCATTCCCGAAAGAGCTGTACGCAAGTTGAGATACAGGTACGGAAAAGTACAAATCGTCAATACAATCAAAGATCCCGTGAATCCGCTTATGCGGGGCAAAACCCATCCAAACCACGCCTGAAACGTTCCATTATATCCGCCTAAACCCAATAAAGCATACGCCATAACATAACCGGGAACAGCGAGAGGAAGTACCCCAAGCAGTGTTATAAAGCGCCGGGCCTTTACCTTACATCTGACGGATAAATAGGCAAGCGGGAGGGCAATAAGAATATCGAAAATAAGTACCCCGAAAGTCAGCAATAATGTATTGCCGAGCAGTCGGAGATTACGCATCCGAAATACAACGTTGTTAAGCATTTCCGGGGAAGCCCCGAAGGCTCTGATCAACAAATATGTCAGTGGCAGTAATACCCCTGCAGCAACAATTCCCGCAGTAAGCAATAAATACCACGGCGGCGACTTTTTATGTATTTGTGTGCCTATAATCTTGCTTGCTACTTCTGAGAAGTGAAAAATTTAGATCAAATCTAAATAGAAAGTGCTTAGATAGCAACCTTAATGAGTAGATTATTGCACCTATTTGGGCACCTTTAAAGGTGAAATTGATTTTAGAATATACTTTTGAATTAAATAGTTTTGCATTATACCTTTACTCTCAAATTACGCGTTGGAATTATATCATTCATAAAATATTTGACTCATGAAACAGATAGGTACATTTTTGGTTTTATCGGTGGTTACTATAGGTATGTTAAATGCTTGCGGCCCCAGTGAAGAAGAAATTCGAGAAAGAGAACAAGCACGTCAAGACTCCCTTGAGCAGGTTCGGCAGCAACAGCTAGAGCAGCAGCGTCAGGACAGCATTGAACAAGCACGTCAAGATAGTATTGAGGCTGCAGAGCGTGAAAAAGAACGCAACAGAATTGAATATGACAGTGATGGCGCCTACTCTGTGCAAGTAGAAGCATGGCGATCTGAGGTTAAAACTCAGCAACGACTTCAACAATGGAAAGAAAAGGGGTATGAAAATGCTTATATAGTTGAAGGTGGCGATGAGGAAACCGGTGATATTTGGTTCCGAATTAGACTGGGCCATGTAGCTAGTCAAGAAATGGCAGAAAAACTAGAAGCAAAAGCAAAGCGCGAGGATGCTAATGCTTGGGCCGTGAGAGTGCGAGAATAACAAGTCACTTTTTGTTCTAATTTTAGTTAAGCACCGTGGATTACCGCGGTGCTTTTTTATTTTAAAAGGAAATGGACAAACAGGATTTTAAGATACCCGAAAATATTTCGGACCTAGATGCCTATTTAGCTGAAAGAGAGGCGGCGCATCCCCTTAAAGAGGATACTGAAGCCAAAATAATCTGGCAATCTGATACACCTCAGAAAACAGGTTGTGCTATTGTTTATCTGCATGGTTTTCGGGCGTCCCATCCCGAGGGTGATCCGGTTCATCGCACCATAGCTAAAGAGTTTGGTTATAATCTTTTTTTGAGCCGAATGGACGAGCATGGAATTTATTCCGACAAACCTCTACTTCATTTATCCGAAAAAAAACTTTTGCAGTCTGCTCGCTTTGCTCTTGAAATAGGACGGCGAATCGGTCGAAAAGTTATTTTAATGGGAACCTCCACGGGCGGTTCGCTTGCTCTATGGCTTGCCTCTCAGGAGAGCTTCAAGGATGTAATTTCTTCTCTCATTTTATATTCTCCGCTCCTTCGATTTTATGGAATCAAAGAGCAGTTACTGATAAATTCACTGGGAAGAAAATTGTTGCAGTTTACCCTCGGCAAAGAGCACTTGGTCAAAACAATGG
>CAZYOD010000200.1:0-4433 GCA_964648635.1 uncultured Balneolaceae bacterium
TGCCGTCAAGCAGCTCAGGATAATCTTCGTGCACCAGCTTGGTGAGGTCGCCGCCGTCATCCAAGATCATATTTAGCGGTTCGCCGTCCTCAAAAAATATCGTCTGCTCGATGCACCACCAGAACTCTTCCTCATTCATTCCCTTCCACGCGTAGACCGGAACCCCCGTCTCTGCAATAGCAGCCGCGGCGTGATCTTGTGTTGAGAAAATGTTGCAGGAAGACCATTGCACTTCGGCTCCAAGCTCAACGAGTGTTTCAATGAGTACCGCAGTTTGTACCGTCATGTGCAGGCAGCCTGCAATACGTGCGCCCTTCAACGGTTGTTCATTTGCGTATTCTTCGCGCAGTGCAATCAAGCCCGGCATTTCTGCCTCGGCCAAGCGAATTTCTTTGCGGCCAAATTCCGCCAATCCAATATCCTTAACTTTATAAGGAAGTTTCTCTTTTACCTTCTGTGCCATAAAAATTTGTTTAATTCTTTTTTAATTCGAACAGTTAAAATACAGTTTTATCCATTTTCGTTCAATTAATAAGAAAGATCTAAAATTGGGGATAGGAGTTCTTACTGAACTTCATCTTTCTGTTGTTCTACTGGAACCCCATGCTTTTCAATAATCTGCTTCATTTTACGATAGTCACCCTTAGGGCCGGCCGTGCCCATGGACTTTTCGATAAACTTTCCTTCGGCATCCACATATACCTTGTAGGGAATTCCTTGCACTCCCAGCTTTTGGTGGAGGTTGTTTTCATCTATAAGATATTGAAACGTATAATCGTGTTCTTTTGCAAAGCGTTGTGCATCGGCGCGGGTATCCGTAAAACCGGGCGTGACTGCCAAAACAACAAAGCTATCGGAATATTCATCTTGCAGCTTCTGCATTGTTGGGAAACTTGCCAGGCACGGCTTACACCACGTTTCCCAGAAATCAATTAAAATAACCTTCCCTTTAAAATCTGATATCCCAACCGTATCTCCTTCCAGATCGGTAAAGGTTGCCTGCTCGACATGTTCCTCGGGAGTCTGGGGTTCCGGCTGAGGCTGAGCCGCTTTATCTTGCTTGGGTTCTTCGGATGAGTTGCAACCGATAAGTATCGCCAATAAAAAAGTGGAAAGATATAAAGAGAATTTTCTAATCATCAGATAAGTAATTTTGAGATCTATTGTGCTTAACGAAGCATAAAACGGCTTATTCTATCACGCCGAATATATAATCATTTTGGCATTTATTTTAATTCTTTATCGCCCACTTTTCAGGTCTCCGGATTAATCCAAAAAAAGATCAAATAGAGTCTGTTTTTCAATAAAACTATTTCCCCCTTTCTCTGACTCTATCACAAAAAAACAGCTTTTCACGTACATTAATATGTCCTTCATCACAAATAGATACACCCTTCTTGCAGATTCCGATAATTTAAAATTTCCTGGTCTATCTTCAATAAATCATAGAACTATGAAAAACCGTTACAAACCTTTCTTACTGCTGGGAATATTACTGTTTGGGGTTCAAATGGCATATGCCCAGTTTACGGCAACCGGCACTATAGTAGATGCTAATACCGGTGATATGTTGGTAGGGGCTAATATTTATCATGCAGAATCAGATAAAGGAACCACTACTGATGCTGATGGAAAATTTTCTCTGGAGCTTCCGGGGGAAAGCGCTAATCTTAGAGTTAGTTATATAGGTTATGTTCCTCAGACTATAGACGTAACAGCAAACGAGGCCAATGACCTGCGCATTGAGCTAACCTCCGATGTTGCCAACTTGGAAGAGGTAGTAGTAACCGGCCTGGCCTCCACGGTAAAAAGAAGCAACCTGGCGAATGCTGTGAGCTCAATTTCTGCAGATCAACTTGTGGGGGCGGCACCGGCCCAAACCCTGAGCTCTAGCCTGTACGGAAAAATTAGCGGTGCTGAAGTCAGCGCCAATTCGGGTGCTCCGGGCGGCGGAATTTCCATTCGTCTTCGCGGAATAACCAGCATCAACGGAGCTTCCCAACCTCTCTATATTGTTGATGGAGTTATTTATAGCGATGAGGCTATTAATACAGGATCTAATTACGTAACTGCAGCTGCTGCCGCAGGTAGCACAACATTACAAGAAGACCCTGTAAATCGTATTGCAGATTTAAATCCGGAGGATATCGCCAGTATAGAAATTCTGAAAGGGGCTTCTGCCGCAGCAATTTACGGACAGCGAGCGTCAGGCGGAGTGGTCATTATAGAGACAAAACGCGGGTCTTCGGGTTCACCTCAGTTTAGCCTTTCGCAGCGGGTTGGAATGACCACCATTTCCAAAAAGCTCGGCACGCGTAATTTCAATGCTGAAACCGCGGAAGCGGTTTTCGGTGCTACGGGACGATCTCTTTATGAAGAAGCTGAATCACAAGGGCGATTTCTTGACTACGAAGAACAACTATATGGACAGGAAGGAATGCTGGCCAAAACGACCTTAAGTACCGGTTTTGGCGACGATAATACCTCTCTTTTCATTTCCGGATCCCTGCAAGATGATGAGGGCATTGTCAAAAATACCGGCTACGAAAAACAATCCATCAGAGCCAATCTGGACCACCAGTTTAGTTCAAAGTTAAATATCGCATTAAGTACAAACTATGTTCACTCTGATGCCAGTCGGGGGTTGTTTAACAACGATAATACCGGAAATACTTTTGGCGTAGCAATGACTGCCACGCCCAACTTTATCGATTTGCGTCCGGATGCCAGCGGAACGTATCCCGATCATCCTTTCAACTCCTCAAACCAGTTGCAAACCCGCGACTTGTTTTCTGATAACGAAAAAGTTGACCGAGTGACAACATCCGTTGAGGCTGATTACAACATCCTGCAAAACCAGACAAACTACCTTCGACTGAGATTTATCGGAGGTGTTGATTATTTCAGCCAAAATAATAAACTGATATTTCCGTCGGAGCTCCAGTTTGAACGAATCAGCGGTTCGCCCGGTACACTTCTCGAAACCGCCACGGATAACCTAAATACCAATACATCACTCATTCTGATCCATACGTTTATTCCCGGAGAACGATTTACCCTCACCTCACAGGGTGGGTATACTTCGTTTAACAATGACCGAAACAGTATTCTGAGTATAGCCAACAATGTGCTGGGGTCGCAGACCAACATAGATCAAGCGATCGAGCTTAATATAGACCAAACGAAAGTTTTCCAGCGAGATCGCGGTTTCTTCCTCCAGGAAGAATTGAACTTTGCCGACACCTACATCATAACAGCCGGCTTGCGTGCTGATAAGTCGGACCGCAACGGAGATGTTGATAAGTTCTACATGTATCCAAAAGCTTCGCTGGCCTGGAATATTTCAAACGAAGATTTCTGGAATATAGAACCGATCGGAAACCTGAAATTCCGTGCGGCGTTCGGACAAACCGGTAACCTCTCCACTTTTGGAGCCAAATTCACCTCTTTGCGTCCGTCTAATATCGCTGGACTTGGAGGCGTGCTCTTAACCAGTACGCGTGGAGTTGAAGACCTCAAGCCCGAACGTCAGACCGAGATCGAAGCCGGATTTGATGCAAGCCTAAGAAGCGGATTTGTATCCTTTGAATTCACTGCATATCACAAAGAAATCCAAGACATGTTGTTGCAGCGCGAGCTTGAACCCTCCACGGGCTTTGATTTCGAAAGCTTTAACGCTGGCAGCATGTGGAACAGAGGAATCGAGGTTGGAGTAAATCTGCTGCCCGTAAACAACAGTCAATTCAGATGGAACTCCGGCATCAACTTCTGGATGAACAGATCCGAAATAACCGACCTGCCAGTACCCGCATTTGATGTGTCCGGAGGCGGATTTGGTACTTCGCTGGGCATCTATCGAATAGAAGAAGGAGAATCCGCCACACAAATTACGGGCAGTGATCCTCAAGTTGATGAAAATGGTAATCTTGTTACCGATGCCGAGGGCAACCCCATCATTATAACCAAAAAGCTTGGTGACGGTGAAGCCGATTTTCAAATGTCGTTTTCAAATGACATCCGCCTTTTTAGAAACTTCGATCTGAATTTCATGCTGCACTGGAAAAAAGGTGGAGACAATATCAACCTTAGCGAACTGCTGTTTGATTTGAACGGAACCACCAATGACTATGATGACACCGACTTGGATATCGCAGATTTTCGTCTGCAGGCAGCCGGACTGACGGGTGATGAAACCAATGCCCAAAAAAGACTTGCCTTACTAGGTATAAGTGCCGACCACTTTGTGCAGGATGCTTCGTATCTGCGAATGAGAGAAATCGGGCTGTATTACAAGATACCGCTTACCCTTTTATCTCAGATCAGCAGCGACATTCGAAACTTACGAGTAGGCGTATCCGCAAGTAACCTTTTCACCATTACACCCTATGGCAGTTACGATCCCGAAGTTTCAAATTTCGGAAGTCAGCCCATCG
>CAZYOD010000201.1:0-4414 GCA_964648635.1 uncultured Balneolaceae bacterium
CTTCAAACTTTTCATGCAGATTTCGATCGCCGGTCCCCAAAACAATAAAATTAACCCATTGGTCCACTTCAAGATACGTTCGAAAAAGATCAGGTAACAGGTCGGCTCCTTTCTCATGCACCAACCGGCCGATAAACGAGACGGTCGGGTGCTGCGGATCCAAACCAAAGTGCTCGCAAAGTACCGCCTTATTTTTTCGTTTACCCTCCGTCATTTCTTGCCGGTTAAAATGGTAAGCTATCATCGGGTCCGTTTTCGGATTCCAAACCTCAGTATCAATTCCGTTTAGAATGCCACGTGATTTTTGTTTTTCATTTTGAAATAACCACTCTAGGCCATGGCTGTCGTGTGCCAGCTCTTTTATATAAGAATGAGAAACGGTAGTAATTTTCCAGCAGGTCTTAAGACCCGCCGCCAGGCAATTCAATTTTCCATCCCAATCCAGCAAGCCGATATTCTCTTCCTCAAAGGGCGGCAGCAAATATGCTTTTGATCGATCAAAAGCCCCGTGATATTCAGCATTGTGTACCGTCAGTACTGTCGGAATGTGTTTTAAATCTGAATACCGGTGGCTCTGTGTAAGCATAAACGGCAGCAGCCCGGTATGATGATCGTGACAGTGGATCACATCCGGTTTCTCTTGCATCCCATTAAACCAATCCAACACTGCAATTTGAAAACTGGCAAAACGCTCAAAGTCGTCCCAATACCCTTCACCTGTGGCGGAATCTACATAAATGCCGGGGCGGTCGAAACGACTGGGGATGTTTACGACAAAAAGCGGAAAACCAAGCGTTTCTTCGGCCTCCCGCTGGATTTGAAAATCAAACTGCAATTTTCCCAGCGGCGCAGTACCTTCCAGTACGGTTTCAAAACTATGGTCATGAATCCATTCATTGTCATATTTAGGCATCACAACGGAGGTCGTCACCGACTGTTTAATCAGGTATTTGGGCAAGGCACCAACCACGTCTGCCAGTCCGCCCACTTTCGCTACGGGGTAACATTCTGCGCTAAGATGAAAAATATTCATTGACATGTAACTCGATAAGGTCTGAGACGTAGTAATCCTTTTTGAGACACCAACTTATCTTACATAACTTACGTCGAAGTTATCAAAGTTTAAGCATCAGTAAAAAACTTTCCTCACAGACAGTATGTTCTACACTCAGAAAATTAAGGCGAGGTACGTATGGCTGTAATTAAGGTCGATAATATTAACAAATCGTTTGGGGATACAAAGGCGGTGCGGGATGTGAGTTTTGAAGTCCCTAAAGGACGCATTTTTGGATTATTGGGACCCAATGGCGCGGGGAAAACCACGGCAATCCGAATCATCAATCACATTATAATTGCCGACAGCGGCTCTGTTACGATCAACGGCGAAAAAGTGAGTCCCAGGACCCAGCGAATGATCGGCTATATGCCGGAGGAGCGTGGGCTTTATAAAAAGATGAAAGTGGGCGAACAGCTCATCTATCTGGCCCGGCTTAAGGGATTGAGCCATACCGAAGCCAAAGAAAAAACTCGCTACTGGCTCAACCGTTTTCAGGCAACCGACTGGTATCACAAAAAAGTGGGAGAACTGTCTAAAGGGATGTCCCAGAAAATTCAGTTTATTGCCACTATTGCTCACGATCCTGATATCTATATCTTTGACGAGCCGTTTAGCGGGCTGGATCCTATCAACAGTGAGATGCTAAAAGAGATCGTGATTGAACTGAGAGATAAAGGCAATACAGTCCTTTTTTCCACGCACCGGATGGAGCAGGTTGAACAGATGTGTGACGAAATATGCCTGTTTAACAACGGTAAAGCAGTTTTAAAAGGAAATCTGCGCGACATCAAACAACAGTTCGGCAAAAACACGGTAAACATCGAATTTGAAGGCGACCACTCCTTTCTGGATGAGCTGAACAGTGTTCGTATTAACAACAGGTCGGCTAATTTTGCCGAAATCCGCGTGCTCAACAGGCAGCACATGCAAGACATCCTACAAACGGCCATGAAGCATGCCGAAATTTATAAATTTGAACGCGTTGAACCTTCACTCAACGAAATTTTCATTTCTACGGTCGGCGAAGACAACGTTAATCACAATGAGCTAGACTGATTTATGAGTTTGCACCAGATTTTACTTGTACTGAAGCGGGAATATATGACCCGCATCCGATCTAAAGCTTTTATTGTAGCAACTATTTTAATTCCACTTGGGATGGTCGCCTTTTTCGGGATCGCCATTGGTATCAGTGTCTGGGACTCGAATACACAGCGCACCATTGGCATTGTGGATGAAAGTGAAATTCTATATCCCCGTCTTCAAGAAATTTCTGCAGAACGTTATAAAAAACTACCTGTATTGGCTGAGGATTCTCTGCGATCCCTTATCCAAAATGAAAAACTGGACGGCTATATCATGTTGTCGGAAGTCCATATCGACGGGGAAAAAAATCCTGAATTTGTATCAAGCGGTGTGGGTGGCCTTAAACTGCAGTCGGCTATTCGCTCTGATCTGCGCGAGGTGATTCGCAATGAACGGCTGGCACGTGCGGATGTGTCCGAAGAGGTTCAAAAAATCTATGAAAGCGGTGTTACGCTGGAAACCCGAAAACTCAATCAAGAAGGACAAGAAACCGAAGACGATACCGGCTTTTTAACGGTGGTCGGCATCGTCATGGGCGTGATCATTTTTGGTGCAATTACCGGCTACGGGGGGCTCATCACGCGCAGTGTTATCGAAGAAAAGACCAATCGTATTGTAGAGGTCATCGCCTCATCAGTAAAACCGATAGAACTTTTGTTGGGTAAGATGGGTGGAATTGGAGCCTTGGCACTCACGCAAATGACCTTTTGGGTAATTTCCCTAATGGGGCTTGCCGCCGCGGCCGGCCCGGTGGCGGGAATACTTCTTTCGGACCAGATGTCGGGGATGCCCGATGCTGAGCAAGCAGCTCTTGCATCTCAGGGCGTCGATCCCGAAGTATTTAATATCCCGGCAATTGATCTTTCGCTGATTATCTATTTTGGGATTTTCTTCCTGCTCGGATATCTAATTTACAGCTCCCTTTTTGCAGCCATCGGTTCCGCAGTGGATTCCGAAGCCGACACGCAACAGTATATGTTTCCCATAATGGTTCCTATCCTGGTCGCCTATTTTATTATGTTTCAAACGATGCAAAATCCCGATGGCACCCTGTCGGTTGTCGGCTCTTTAATTCCTTTCTGCACGCCCATTGTGATGATCACCCGAATCGCTATCACCGATGTCCCCTTCTGGCAGATCGGGCTGTCTATATTTCTGATGATCACCACCTTCGGTGGTACCATGTGGCTGAGCGCTAAAATTTACAGTGTGGGCATTTTGAGCTACGGGCAAAGCGCAAGTTTTAAAGAGCTGATGAAGTGGATTCGTAACTCGTAATGCCTTAGCATAAGAAGCGGTTTACGCCTTACGAACCCATTACTCGTTACGAATTTATTAGCTGCTTTATCTTCTGATAAACCCGCTCGTCATACTCATCCTGCAGGCGTTCACCTAAAAAAGAAGTCACTTCATCATTCTGATTGCGCTCTAATCCCTCCACGGTCAAATAACGAATTCGCGGATCGGCATCTTCGAGAAGCTCCTCGGCTCGCGACAGCCAATCCGCCGGCGTATGGTCGTGCTGAATCAAAATTTCGAGTGCGCTCCGACGAATCTCAAAATCAAACTGATCGCCGGTAAATAGATTTGCGCGTTGAATAGCTTCATCAATATTGCCCATATTCGCCAGCTCCTGGATAGCAAAGACCGCTCGATTTCCTACCGGATCCTGCTGTACTATAGTTTCTACAAATGACGTAAACTGCTCTTGGGATGCTATAGCTGTCATTACTTCGGTTGCTTTTTTAAACAACTCAAAACTCTCGGCATTTTGAGCCACCGATTCTACCCTGTTCAAAACCGAGGAATTGTTCTCATAATTTTGAAGCGCCATCAATGCCGCATCCCGAATGCTCTGATGTTCACTCTTCAAAGCATCCAAAAACATCTGTTCTGTACCCGATGCACCCTGCGTTATTTCAGCCATAGAACTAAGCAGCGCTGCCCTTACTTCCGGCTCTGTTTCCTTCTGAATAAAATCGCGTACGGCAAGCTGCAGGTCTGGGTTTTCACTGCGATATCCCAGCTTCTTGGCAGCCTCAACCCGCTGAGCAGTCGTTTCTCCTGTTTGCAACTCATCTATTAAAAACGATGCCGGCTTGTATTCGTCAAGTATCAGCTCTGGATAGCCCGAAGTTTCAAGCCGGAGAGTTTGGATCATCGGATCCACTTTTAACATGACTGAATCTTGCGTGCCGGTAAAAGTGACTTCGGATGTATCTGTTCTGTTGGGATAAATTTCGTAAGCCGGTAGAGTAGTAAGTTTATCAT
>CAZYOD010000202.1:0-4389 GCA_964648635.1 uncultured Balneolaceae bacterium
ATTCCGTAGTCCGTATTAAAACGGAGTACGAAATATGCAAAGTTTAATTATTAACATTAACAGACTTTATGTCCCTCGTATCTGAATATATTAATACCAATAAAGAACAGTTCAAAAATGAGCTCTTCAATTTTTTACGCATCCCCAGCATCAGCACAGACTCTGACCATAAAAATGACGTCAAGGACGCAGCGAACTATATCCTTAATAAATTAAAAACGCTGGATCTGGATCGCGCAGAGCTTTTTGAGACCGATGGGAACCCCATCGTTTATGGCGAATTAATTACCGACGAATCAAAGCCTACGGTATTGGTATATGGACATTATGATGTACAACCGCCCGATCCTATGAATTTGTGGGATACACCTCCTTTTGAGCCGACGATCCGTGACGGAAATATTTATGCTCGCGGAGCAAGTGACGACAAAGGGCAGTCGTTTACGCACGTAAAAGCGCTGGAGGCTTATCAAAAAACGGAAACAGACTTCCCGGTCAATATTAAATTTATTTTCGAAGGCGAAGAAGAGATCGGATCACCTCACCTAGTGCCTTTTATTGAAGAACACAAAGATCTGCTCGAGTGTGATATGGTGCTGATTTCTGACACGGCAATGTTTGCAGAAGATACCCCCTCGATCACTTACGGCCTGCGCGGACTGGCCTATATGGAGATTCATGTACAGGGACCGAATCGTGACCTTCACTCCGGCGTTTATGGCGGCGCAGTGGATAATCCCGCAAACGTACTATGTGAAATTATTGCTCAGCTGAAAGATAAGGACGGGGTTATTCAAATTGACGGCTTTTATGACGATGTCGTCGAGCTCACCGACGAGGATCGGGAAACGTACGCCAAACTTCCCTTTGATGAGGAAGGATACAAACAGAATTTAGGTCTTAAAGCCCTTAACGGTGAAAAAGGCTACAATACACTGGAGCGTACTTCGGCTCGACCGACATTGGATGTCAACGGAATGTGGAGCGGCTACCAGGGAGAAGGAGCTAAAACGGTTCTACCGGCCAAGGCAGGTGCAAAAGTCAGTATGCGGCTGGTTCCGGATCAGGATCCTAAGAAAATTGCCCGACTTTTTAAGGAGCATGTAGAATCACTCGCTCCCGACACTGTTTCTGTTGAAGTTTCTGAACATCACGGCGGACATCCTTCTATAACTGATCTCTCCTTTTACGGCTTGCACGCCGCTGCGGATGCTTTTGAAGATGTCTATGATAAAGAACCATTGTTTACCCGTGAAGGCGGCTCCATTCCTATTGTCGCGGATTTCCAGAAAGTTCTGGGAGCGCAGTCTATTTTGATGGGATTTGGACTTAACAGCGATGCCATCCATTCGCCAAATGAAAAGTTTGCGCTGAAAGACTTTTACCGGGGGATTCACACTTCGGCTAAATTCTTTGAGCTACTGCCGGACTACAGTTAACATCGGAAAAATATATGCTAATATAGGGCCACGGGACCTCGGGTTCGTGGCCTTTTTTATTGCGTCCAATATTTACGTACTCAAGCAGGAATTCCGGTACAAATAGCACATATTTTATGCTATTTATCGGTTCGGTATCTTTCGAACCACGCTATAATATTGTCAATTTTATCAATAAGCTGACTAGGGCGATTAGCAATAAAATGAGAAGCACCGGGTATTTCGACAAACGCTGTCTCAATCTTTCGCAGCTTTAAGGCACTGTACAGCTGCTTGGCTTCTGAGGGTGGGGTTCGCAAGTCATCTGTGCCTACCATAACCAAGGTCGGTGTTTCGATGTTGCCGACCAGCGAAACCGGTGAATTATTCCAGTATTCTTCAAAATTCTCCCACGGTTGACCCGGATACCGATAATGAGCGTAGCCGTAGTAATTATCAGCTGTGAGTGTCTTGCTGATCCAGTTCATCACCGGCTTAATAACGGCCGAAGCAGCAAAGCGATCCGATTTACCGACTATCCAGGCCGTCATAATTCCGCCGGCACTTCCGCCGGTGACAAACAGGTTCTCCTCGTCAATGTAGCCTTTGGCAAGCACTGCATCTACCCCATCCATTACATCGTGATAATCATTGCCGGGATAATCGTGATAGAGCAGGTTACCGAACTCTTCTCCATAACCTGTACTTCCGCGTGGATTGGGATAAAACACTACATAACCCGCCGAGGCATAAAGCTGGATCTCCGGCGAAAAACGATCCCCGTAATTGGAAATAGGTCCGCCATGATTTTCAACAACCAACGGATACTCCTTATCGGGATCAAAATGAGGTGGTTTGACAATCCATCCCTGTATATTTCGGCCGTCAACCGAAGAGGTGTACCAGATCTCCTCCAGCTCACCCAGCTCGCGGTAATCCAACAGAGCATCATTAAGCCCGGTAAGCTTCGTGCTCTCCTCCTCACCTCTGGAAATCGTGGCCAGCTCAGCCGGATAATAAGGGGTGGTTTGATTAAACGCTATGGTTCCGTCATCTGCCACCGAATAAGACCCTCCGCCGTACGGGCGGGCCACAGTAGTTCCGCCCACATTATTCGCCACCACCGAAGTTTGTCCGTCGAGGGAGGTGTGTCCAATCTTGGTATTACCTTCATCATCGTACATAAAGTACAAACCGCGGTTATCTTCATCCCATTGGATGGACGAGATACTTCGGTCCAAACTCAGTTCAACTTTTTGCTTGTTACTACCATCTGAATCCATCGTATAAAGTCTGTTAATCTGATAGGTCTGCACATTGTCATCGTACCCCAGATAGGCAATGGTTTCTCCATCTGGCGAAACGGCAGGACTGTGATCAGGCCCAACACGGTTGGTAAGCCTTTCAATATTCTCATTTTCGACATTCACTGCATACAGTTCCGACTCCCTGTAATTATGCTCCCAATCGTCGTTTCTGTTGGCAGAAAATATTATGCGTTCCCCGTCGCCACTCCATACTGGACTGCCGAAATGATGATAATTTCCTTGGGTAATTTGACGCAGCGCTCCGCCCTCGGCAGGTACCGTAAAAATATGGGTATAACCCGGATCAATATAGCCTGAGCCATCGGATTCATAGTTGAGGCGGGTCGTTACTCTCGGATTATCCGCCCACTCTGCTCCTTCCGGCGGTTGCTTGGGATCCGTCAGTTTAGGATTCGATTCAGTAGCCTTCATATTAAAAGCCAACTGTTTCCCATCAGGTGACCACGATATACCACTCGGCGATTCCTCCAACTGCGTGATCCGCGAAAGCGCTCCGCTTTCTACCCAATAGATATAAATTTCACTTCCATTATCTTCCGCTGATGAAGTAAATGTAATACGGCTGCCGTCAGGCGACCAGCTGGGACTGCCTTCGTTTACATCACGACTAGTCAGCTTCCTGTGGTTAGAGCCGTCAGCATCCATCATCCATAACCTGGAAATCCGCCGGTCTTTCATTTTATCCATCCCTCGGCGTATATACACAATCTGTTCACCATCCGGCGAAATTTGCGGATCCTCAACCCATTCCAGCTCGAACACATCCATTCCCGTAAAGGTTTGGTCCGGTTGGGCTATTATGGTTATTGGTAGCAGAAAAATGAAGATGAGAGGAAGCAGTAAACGTTTCATGCAATGTCGTTTTATGTGAAGTATGAATTATAACCTATGCAACATCTAAAGGTAGACAATGATAGCAATTTGAGTGTCCCCCTTCAATATGAAAACAGTTTAATATACCCCAGCCCTCGGCGGTATTTGTAAAAAACAATCCGAATGCAGTGGCCCACGGCATTGTTACAGGTACAACAAATGAAATCTAATAGAGAGATTTATATGAAAGTTACAATTGTAGGCGGACATGGAAGTGTTGCAATGCTGATGCATCCTATACTAAAAGAAAGAGGTCATCAGGTTAGAGGAATCATTCGAAAAGAAGAGCAGGCTGATGACTTACGGGAGGTTGGCGCGGAGCCGGTAGTCTGTGACATCGAAGAAATACACGATATTTCAGAAGCTGTGGGAGAGGTCGATGCTGTCGTATTTGCGGCAGGTGCGGGTCCGGGCAGTGGAGCAGAACGAAAATGGAGTGTAGATAGAGATGGTGCTATCAAATTAATCAAAGCTTCCCAAAATAACGGAATAAATCGATATGTGATGATCAGTGCTATGGGTGTCAATAATCCCAGAGGAGATGAAGTTTTCAAAGCTTATTTGCATGCGAAAGCTGAAGCTGACCAAGCATTGCGTAACAGCGGACTCGATTATACAATCGTAAAACCGGGTGGTTTGACAGATGACCCCGGTACGGGAAAAGTAGAAATTGATGAGGATCTACCGTCCGGTGAAATTCCCCGTGAAGATCTAGCAGCTGTGCTTGTTAAAGTCTTGGAAACACCCGAAACCGCCAAGCATCAATTTGA
>CAZYOD010000203.1:0-4369 GCA_964648635.1 uncultured Balneolaceae bacterium
GATTCAGGAGGTTTACCGACTGCAGGGTGTGAAGATCAATGACAAGCACATTGAGACGATTGTTCGCACCATGATGCAGAAGGTAGAGGTAACCGATCCCGGTGATACAATGTATCTCGAAGGTGACAAGGTAGATCGATTCGAGCTCAACAATAAAAATGATGAGCTTATCGGAAAATATGTGGTTACTAATCCCGGAGGCAGTGACTTAAAACAAGGTACACTGCTTGATCGCCGTGAAGTTCGAGACGTTAATAACGAACTTATTAAAGAAGGCGAAGATGAGATTGAAACACGTGAAGCTGATCCGGCTATCTCGAAGCCGATCCTGCTTGGTATTACGCGTGCGGCACTCTCAACCGAAAGCTGGCTGTCAGCTGCTTCGTTCCAGGAGACAACCAAGGTTCTGACACAAGCATCTATTGAGGCTAAGAAAGATACACTACAAGGTCTCAAAGAGAATGTCATTGTTGGACATAAAGTACCTGCAGGTACAGGACTCCGTAAATACGATGATCTCATTGTCGGTAAGAAAACTGAGCTTGACGAAGAAGAGCAAGAAGTTGCAAAAGTATTCGAAGAACTCAGTGGAGCAGGTGAACCTAATGGTGAGGAAGAAGAGCCAGCGCCAAAGGCTGAAGCTGATGTTGAAGATGATGAGTCATAATTTCATCTGCCTTCTCAACGAATAGTAAAAAGTGTCTGGTGGTTTCCATCAGGCACTTTTTTTATTGGATAGATTTTTATATCGCCAATAAAAAAGGCCTCAAGACGAGGCCTTTAATATTAAATAATAGAAAATATAATTGATTTAACTTTCCGAAGAGCTGTTATCGGAATTCTTTTTCACACCTTCGTCTATCGTGTGCAATAAGTCTTCAGCCTCCCGAATAAGATCTTCTGCTCGATGACGAGCATCCTCAACAACAAGATCTCCTTGGCGTTTTGCCTCGGATATTGCTGCTTTTTCTTCAGAAAGACGATCAATCAGATGAGTAAGTTCATCTAAGTAAGAACTCAATCTATACGAAAGAACGTCACGAGTATTACTTCCTTTGTCAGGTGCATATAATAAAGCGATTACAGACCCAATTAAGGCACCCGATAATAAACCAAATGTAAAATCTTTAGATTTACTCATAATAATCTCCTCTGTAGTAGCCGGTTTTTCAGATGAAAGTGAATTTTAAATTAATGGTAATGTGTCTGTATAACGATCTACAAGTAGCTTTAATATGCAATTAATTATTCTCAATTAAAAAATGGTACGAGAAAAATTACCCCGCTTTTTAAGGGTTAAATCGCAGTAACATTAAGAAAGAGAATTAAATTTTTTTATTTTAAGCCTATTGAAACAACATCCAAATATATAAGGTATTATGAAATTTTTTATAGACACTGCTGATCTTGACGAGATCCAAGAAGCACATAATTTAGGCGTTTTGGATGGGGTAACTACCAATCCCAGTTTGTGCGCTAAAATAGGGGTTGCCGATTTTGAAGGACACATTGCCAAGATTTGTAATATGGTAGACGGGGATGTATCGGCTGAAGTTGTCTCTACTGAATACGATGAGATTATTGCGGAGGCTCGTCATCTTGCCAAGATTGCAGATAATGTAGTTGTGAAAGTACCGCTGATTAAAGATGGCATTAAAGCTATCAAAACGCTTTCAGACGAAGGAATTCGAACGAACTGTACGCTTTGCTTTTCAGCTACGCAAGCTCTCTTGGCAGCAAAAGCCGGGGCCACATATATCTCACCGTTTATTGGACGATTGGATGATATCTCTGATGACGGCATGCAGCTTATCACTGATGTAGTGACTATCTATGACAATTATGGATTTGATACAGAAGTATTGGCAGCAAGTATTCGCCATCCAATGCACGTGCTTGAAGCTGCCCGTCTTGGCGCTGATGTGGCCACGATGCCGCTGAAAGTGATCGATCAGCTGTTGCATCACCCACTTACAGATCGCGGTTTAGAGCGGTTTTTAGCTGATTGGGATGCACTGCAAGAAGAGTTGGAGAGTAAGTAATTTCTACTACGTATTCTATGCCCGGCGCTCCAAGGCGTCGGGCTTTTTTATTTGTTACAGATTAAATTCTCGGCAATTTTAGCTGATGATAGTACTCCCGGTAATCCGGCTCCGGGATGTGTACCCGCCCCCACAAAAAACAGATTATCGATATCTTCCGATTTGTTATGAGGACGAAACCATGCAGATTGAGTTAGAATGGGTTCAAAGGAAAAGGCCGATCCTTTATAGCTATTCAATGTTTGCTGAAAGTGGAGAGGATCAATCTGGTGTTCAACTACAATATTTTCTTCGAGATCAGGTAAATAGTTTTCTTCCAGGAAATTGATAATCGCATCTCTATAGGGTTTAGATTTTTCTTTCCAATCTGTTCCGCTATCCAAATGGGGGACAGGGGAAAGAGCGTAAAAACCCTCGCATCCTTCAGGAGCCAACGAAGGGTCGGTTTTTGTGGGCATGTGCAAATAAAGTGAAAAGTCTTCAGTAAGTTTTTTCTTATGAAAGATATCTGAGAGCAGTTTCTCATATCTGTCTCCCAAAATAATATTATGATGCTCCAGGCCGGAATCCGTGTATCGTCTTTTTGTGCCAAAATAAATGACAAAGAGCGACATACTGTATTTCATATTATCCAGCTTACGATTGGAGTAGGTGGGCCGTTGGGATTCAGAAATCATGTTGCGGTAAGTGAAAGCTACATCAGCATTCGAAACAACATAATCAGCGGGATGGACGCTGCCATCTTTTAAACGGATGCCGGTGACTTTTTTGTTCTCTATAAGAACCTGGTCAACCTCGGCATTCAGATGAATTTTACCACCTTGTTCTTCGATAAGTTGGGTTAGAGCCTGAACGATAGCACCTGTTCCGCCCATCGCGTAATGCACGCCCCATTCACGCTCCAAGTAGTGAATCATAGTATAGATGGAGGTAGTGTCAAAAGGGTTGCCGCCAACCAATAGAGGATGAAAAGAAAAGACTTTACGAAGAAAACTATCCTCAATAAAACTGGAGATATATTTATAAACCGTTTTGTGCGACTGTAGTTTAATAAGATCGGGGATTACTCTAACCATATCCCAGAAACTTAGAAAAGGTTGATCGGCAAGCTCAACAAATCCTTTCTGAAAAATAGCTTCTGTTGATTTCAAAAATTGACTGTATCCCTTCTTATCGCGGGGATTCCATTTTTCAATTTCGTTTAGCACAGATTCATGGTCTCCACTATAATCAAACTTTCTGCCGTTAGCATTAAAAATACGATAGAAGGGAGTGCAGGGGACAAGTTCGAAATAGTCTTCTCGATTTTTGCCCGCAGCCTCAAAAATTTCATCAAATAGAAAGGGAGCAGTTATTACAGTAGGACCGCCATCGAATTTAAAACCATCGATCTCATATACATAAGCACGACCACCCGGCTTATCACGTTTTTCAAAAATTTCTACATCGTACCCTTGAGATAGTAGCCTGGAAGCAGTTGCTAAACCTCCAAAACCACTGCCGATTACGATAATTTTTTTCTTCATCGCATTTAACAAAAGCTAAAGGGAAAAGATCATGAACGTTAATTTTCTATTTGTTTTACGTAACCTTGATACCCCATTTGGCTAAGTTCTTTCTGTTTTTTGCGGGCTTTGTTTTTATCCTCATAAATACCATAATATACCCTGTAAATGGTACTTTCCGACATCGCAATTTTTTCCACACGAGATCCCTTTATGCGCTGTGAATGAGCGGTGGCTTGTTCCTTTTTTTTATACGAAGCTAGCTGTACCGTATATGTGGGAATTTTAAGATTTGTGGTACGTGAATTCTCAAGGTCTCCTTCTATTAAGATAAGTTCTACACGCGCAGTTCCGGGGCCCAACATTCCTATTTGGCTGGCAGCTTCTTTTGATAAATCGATAATGCGATTTTTGGCATATGGTCCTCTGTCATTAATGCGAACTTCAACTGAACGCCCGTTGTCTAAGTTTTTAACTTCTAAAACAGTATTGAATGGAAGCGTACGATGGGCTGCGGTCAATCCATGCATGTCATAAGTTTCCCCGTTTGCGGTCAGTTTTCCGTGAAAATTAGGTCCGTACCAACTGGCGATTCCATCTTCAATTTTTTGCCCCACCGATTCGGAACTTACTTTTTTGGAGGATTTTTTCCCCATCTGAGAAGTGATTCCACATGAACTGATAAATAAACTGATCCCAACAATAAGAGGAAGATATCGCAAATCGTTTTGTCTGGTCTTTGGTTACGTACAATATATTTTTAAGGCACTAAAAAATCCATAGTGCTAAATACCTATGAGGACGGCAGATAAGTAAACAAAG
>CAZYOD010000204.1:0-4352 GCA_964648635.1 uncultured Balneolaceae bacterium
ATAGTAATGATACAACAATGTTTATAATAATATTGCTGCTCTACCCTCTACTATAAATTATATCATATCGAGAATCTTCTGGATGGCTTTAAAATCTGGAAGCTCTCCGGAATCTTCCAAAACTTCGGAATGTCTTATAGTGCCCTGCTTGTCTATTACAAAAGTTGCACGTTTTGAAACCCCCTTCATTCCAAAATAGTCATCATAAAAAGCGTTGTACTTTTTCGATGCTTCTTTATTAAAGTCGCTTAAAAGTGTAAAACTTAAATTCTGCGATTTTTTAAATGCTTTCAATGTGAAAAAACTATCTACACTGACTGCCAGTACCTCAGCATCTAAGGAGTTGTATAGTTTCATGTTGTCCCTGATAGTACAGAGCTCTTCGGTGCACGTGCTGGAAAATGCTAAAGGAAAAAAGACTAACACCACATTCTTTGATCCGCGAAAATCAGAAAGGCTTATTTCATCACCTTCGGTGTTTTGAAGTGTGAAATCGGGGGCCTTAGAATCCAAATTTACTGACATATCTTCAACTGTTCACTGATTGAGCTTCTAAGGGTTCCTGAGTCTGGTCGTATCCGAGCACCGTAACAACCATTCCTATTCCCAGTAAAATTTTCCAGATCCAGGAATACGATTCCTGAACTGCGGGAACGTACCAAAATAAAATATAGGTCAATAAAAAGACGGCTACTCCCGATAAAATGAAAACATACTCATTCCTGCGATAGGTATAAACCGAGTACATTAGAAGTGATACCGTTATAGCTCCCCCCTGATAAATTGCTATTAGCCAGGTTTTAAGGGCATATGTTTCTTGTACTAACAGATAGGAAATCACAATTAGCAACGGAAGCCCGGTATAAAGCATCGGAAATTGTGCAAATACCGGTTTGGACTCACGAATAAAAACAGCCAGAGAACTAAGAATAAATGCGAGGCAGATTACATGCCCCCATTCTGCAATGAAATTTACTGCAGTGCTAAAATCAGGACTTCCAACTAAAAAATCAGCAAAGGTAAACAGCTGAATAATGAGAAAAATACCGGCTGCGATGGTGAGTCCAAGATACTTGAGACGTCCCCTGTTGTTGGTAAGACCCAATAATTTTACGGCAACATATCCGCTTACAACTGTCAACAAAAATGTTGCCCAAGGCATAAAAAAATGTTTATGAGTTTTCGGTACGTTGATTATTCTGTTGAGAACGACGCTGTTCAATTTCTCGCTGGGTCTTTTTTTCCTGACTGTAAGCCCTCACCTGGTCGGCTATATCTTTAAGAATACCCCGTTCAAAACGAATCATTTCCTGCATAAAATCAAACAGCAACACCTGGGAATCATTACGATAAATAATTGTTTCCCAGTCAATTAAAGGAATGTTCTTTATCACATTTACCAGCCCGGCCCGGTGCTTGGCTATTTTCTTCAGGATTTTATGAATGTTCTTCATCTTATCTTCGTCCTTTTCAAAACTTTCGCGGTAATGCGTAAAGTTATGCAGATGTGTGGGACGAGAATTATGAACGGACTCTTCTAATATCGGCCGGTAATACGAGAGTTGTGCGTGATCAATTAACAGTAGCATTTCTGCAATAGAGCGACCTTCGGGGGGAGTCTCGGTATAAGGAACTGTATCTATGACGTATTGCATAGCTTCGGCCTCATCCTGCAAGTACGAAGCATCATCAATCAACTGGTCGAGTTGTTCCTGAGAGATTTCCCGATTTGCCATCACTAGACTATCTCACCCATTCAGATTCAGCCTTCACATTGTCGTTGTGCTGCTGTTGTTCCAGCATTTCAACAAGCGAGAGGCCTGAATTAAAATCGCGGTCACGATCACGAACGGAGTGAATATTATTTTCTTCCTGAAAGTCCCAAAACTGTCCAAACTGACGATTCTTATACTCCCGGAGGAAATCAAGTCGTTCCTGAAGATCTTCTTTAGGAACAAGAAGCCGCTCTTTATCATAAATGGCCTCTTCCCTTGATTCGAACACAATATCATAATCCTTACTCATCACAATGGCTTCTTCAGGGCATACTTCTTCGCAATAGCCGCAATAGATACAGCGCAGCATGTTAATTTCAAAAAAGTCCGGGTAGCGCTCTTTGGGATCATCAAAATCTTCGTTCGCCTGCATACTTATTGCCAACGGCGGACAAGCACGAGCACATAGTCCACATGCAACACACCGTTCTTTGCCGTTGTCTTCTACTAAAACCGGACGTCCCCGAAAAATAGCGGGCGGATCCCATTTCTCTTCCGGATATTGAAGGGTTACCGCAGGTTGGAACATCTGCTTAAGGGTATACCACAGTGCTTTGAAAATTTCCGGGAGATATAAATTCTCCATCAAAGAAAATGTGCGCTCACGATTATATTGCTCATTGAGCGCATTAGCCCTCGGTTGCTCTAAATTTTGTGGTGTAGGCATTGTGTATGCAATTAGAAATTCATTATTGCTCAACGTGATATCGCTGGAAAAATAACTGATTCAGCAATTCCCATCAAAACTAAATTAATTATTTTTCAATAAATCTCATTGTGATAGGGACTCCTTTAAAACCGTACTCTTCCCTGATCTTATTTTCTATATATCGGCGGTAATTAGCCGGAAGCTCTTTGGGTTTGTTCATGAAAAACTTAAAGACCGGCGGATTAGACTTCACTTGGGTAGCGTATTTTATTTTTAGCGGTACGCCCCTCCTTACCGGCAGTGCTTTTTCTTTAAAGATCCGTTTGAGAAAATCATTAAAATCCGAAGTATCAACGCTCTTTTTGCGCTCCTGAAGCACCTTTTCGGCCATTTCTATTACCTTGTGAATTCGCTGCCTGTTGAGCGACGAAATTGAAACAATCGGTACATATTCCATCATCGGAACACGACTGTAAACGTACTCTTCGAACTCTTTGTGGATGTTCGTATCCTTATCTGGCACGAGATCCCATTTATTGAGAACGATAACGATGCCTTTGTTATATTTAGCTGCTTCGCGCAAAATTCGCTTATCCTGTTCCTCAAATCCGCGCATCGCGTCGAGCATTAAAAGAGCTACATCACATTCTTTGAGTGCCCGATTAGTTCGAACCGTGCTGTAAAACTCTACATTTTCCTTCACCTTGGCTTTCTTCCGTAGTCCCGCCGTATCTATTAAAATGTATTCCTTATCATTATAAATAAGCTTACTGTTGATGGAATCGCGCGTAGTTCCGGGAATATCAGTTACAATACAGCGCTCATCATTAAGCAGAGCGTTCACGAAACTACTTTTACCCACATTTGGACGCCCTACGACAGCAAGCTTCGGGATGGTAGTTTTCAAGTCCTCTTGTTCGTCGGGCAGTAGCTCCACAATACGATCTGCCAGATCTCCGGTCCCACGTCCGCTGAGTGCCGAAACCGTATAGAGTTGGTCAAATCCGAGGGAGTAAAACTCGGTGGCATTGAGCTCTCGTTCTTCGTTATCTGCTTTATTGGCAACCAGTAAAACCGGTTTATCCTGTTGACGCAGTACCTGCGCTACAGCCTGATCTAAACTTGTGATCCCGGCTTCAGTATCTACCACAAATAAAATCACATCTGACTCATTTATAGCGATGTGCACCTGTTCGCGAATTCCGGCAATCATCACATCGGTTTCGTCGGGCAGGTAACCTCCGGTATCTATTACATTAAATTCGCGTCCATTCCAATTCGATTCGCCGTAATGACGATCGCGTGTAACTCCGTATTGATCATCAACAATGGCCTTTCGGCTGCCGATGAGACGGTTAAAAATAGTAGATTTGCCAACGTTAGGCCGCCCTACGATAGAAACTACAGGGAGCATGTGGTGTTTATTATTTATATTTTATTTTCTTTTTGATGACAAGCTGTCAAAATAACGAATTTACTACTTAAAGTAGAGCAAAAACTCCATGCTACAGAGCTTTTACGAAAACTTTGGTTTTATTGGATCTATCTCACTGGCCTTTTTTATTTTTCTCAGCTTTATTTTTTGGATGGCGGGAATAGCCGGCATTTCGCAGCTACCCGAATCCCGAAATAAAAATCTTAAACTGATCTGTTCCGTAATTTTTCCGCCCTATCCTATTATTTGGGTTTTTGTTGATATGTTCCGACAAAGACAGCTGATGAAGGAAAAGGATATTAGATAATGGCTTCCGATATGTCCCTCAAACCTTTTTCCCGGCAGCGGCAAAGCGATATATTTTTAGGTAGTCTGCGGGGCAAAAAGCGAACTGTTCCCGTTTCTTTTGACAAGCTGCGTGAGACCGCTAAGCAAAAAATGTCAAAAGAAGCTTATGCGTATGTGGCGGGATCGGCGGGTCGGGAATTCACAA
>CAZYOD010000205.1:0-4335 GCA_964648635.1 uncultured Balneolaceae bacterium
AGCAGTCAATATCCCAATGGAAAACTGCGGCTGATGTACGAATGTAATCCGCTGAGCTTTATCATTGAGCAGGCGGGAGGTATGGCGATTGATTGCGAGGGGCGCATCATGGAAATCCGCCCGGAAAAAATTCACCAGCGCACCCCCATTTTTATCGGATCGAAAGGTAACGTGCAGAAAGTGAAAGAGTTTCTCGATAAACACAAAGAGAAGAAGTCGACTGTAGAAGCTTAGTTTTTAAACTAAGCCCTGATAGGTTAGGATCCTGTCAGGGTAGTCGAAAGGCTTTTATATACTCACCTTCATGCCTTCCTGGATGTCATGAGAAATGCAATAACCTGCATTTGTTTCGATTACATATTTAGCAGGCTTTTCTGACAGGAAATTTTCTTCTGAAAACGGTTGGGTGCTGTGATGTATTCGTACTATTTCCAGCTCTTTATTTACGAAGATGATATCCAAAGGAAGGGGCGTGTTTGCCATCCAGAAACTACGCGGTTCATTTTCGTCAAAAATGAACAGCATTCCTTTTGACTTCGGAAGATCGCGTACATCCATCAATCCCTGGTTGCGCTTTTCGTCGTTATCTGCTACTGCAGCCTCTATAGTAGAGATTGTATCGCCGTCCGCAGTTAAAAAGGAAACACTGCGAACGTATTCCAGCGATGGACTCCGATCAGTATTCTTCGTATTCGATTTCTTCTGGGCTTGAGAACACGCGCTGAGAAGCACTGTCAGAATTATTGCGGTCAATAATTTTGAATGATGTTTCATCGGATGATCCATTAATTGTGTATGTAATTTTGTATTCGCCGGCTTTTAAATAGCTGTTATTTTCTTCTTTATCGCCTTCCTCAACGAGTAAATTCCAGCTAAAGTTATTAAAGCCGTAATTTGCAGTATCGGTAAGTTCTTTAACGGTATTGCCGTCTTTATCTTTTACGGTGATTTCAATTGACTTTTCTTTTACAGACTCATTACCAATCCAGTAAAGCCATTCAACGCTAGGTTCATTAAGCTCGCGGTAGGGAGCATGCCGAGTTCCCCAATCATCAGAATAGCGGATATCTTCGGTTTCTATTGCCAGAACCGGAGCATCTTGATTTTCGGCCACAGCATGGAGTGGTTTTAAATCCATCACATAGATACTGCGTCCGTGCGTACCCACTACGAGTTCATGTTCCCGTGGGTGGACAACCATGTCGTAAGATGCAACATTTGGAATTTCATTAATCAGAAACCAGTGATCACCGTCATTAAAACTGACGTAAGTGCCGTGATCAAGTCCGGCGTATAACAGATCGGGCTTCACCGGATCCTGTACAATAATGTTGGCTACATCTTCTGGCAGGTTTCCTTTAACTGAAGTCCAGGTTTTACCGAAATCTGTAGTTTTGTAAATATACGTTTTGAATTCATCATATCGGTAACCGTTGAGCGATGCGTAGGCCGTTGCGGGATCGTGGGGAGAGGCCTGTACTTCGCTCACCCAGCGCTGCTCGGGCAAATCTTCGGAAACCAGATTCCATGTTTTTCCGCCGTCTTGAGTCACCTGAATATTTCCGTCATCTGTGCCCGCCCAAATCACGCTAAAATCTAACGGCGATTCAGAAATAGTGGTCAATGTTGAATAGGGGACGTTACCGCTTGGCAGATCTTTCGTAAGATCGGGACTTATGGTTGTCCAGCTTTCCCCGCGGTCCATCGAACGGTTAATTTTTTGGGATCCAAAGTATAGGATATCCGGATTATGATTGCTCATCTCAATCGGCGTATTCCAGTTATAACGGTATGGACTTTCACCGATCTCATGTTTCGGGGTGATCTTGGAATACTTGCTCTTGGATTGCTCCATTCGGAAGTAGTTGCCAAACTGATATCCCGTATAAACCAGATCACTATCTTCGGGATGCACGGCCACATGCATACCGTCACCGCCGAAAATACGTTTCCAGTGATTGCCGTCGTTGGGCGAACCCTGCGAAGAGCCGGTAAAAACTCCGTTGTCCTGCATACCGCCGTATATATTATAAGGCTCTTCCATATCCACAGCCACAGTATAAAATTGTGCTACCGGTGCTGTATTGTGATGGATGAAGTTGATTCCTCCGTCGTGACTTTCATACAAGCCACCGTCATTGCCCAGCAGCAGGTGCTCAGGATCATTGGGATCTATCCACATGGCGTGATGGTCAACATGAACATCCTGTTCCTCGGCAATCGCTTTCCAGGTTTTACCTCCGTCTTGGGATTTGAGCATCGGAACACCCATGATGTACAACTCGTCAGGATTACTGGGCGATATGCGCACTTCACCAAAGTAGTAACCATAGGTATAAATAAGTCTTTCAAGATCGTAACTGTTAACTTTTTCCCAGCTCTCCCCGCCGTTTTCTGATCGATAAACCTGTGCTCCTTCTATGCTCGTTTCGAAAAGAGCCTCGTTAGCATCTCCTAAATAATCCGCCAGTGCCTTGGGATTATATTTGCCGTCGCGAACATCCTTTTTAACCTTTTCGGCATTGTACTTTTTAGGAAAAGCATTTCTTCTGAGAAATCCATTGAGCTGTTCATTTTCAAGATCCAGAAATTCTTCCTTACTCATCTCCAGAAAATCAGCCTGCGTAAGCTCATCTTCTTCAGCTTCCTTTTTCTTTTTAGACTCTTCTTGGTTATCCAGGAAAGCATACATGATATCGGGATTGCTCTGACTTACATCAATGCCGATGCGTCCGACAAAATTACCATCAGGAAAACCCTTCATCGATTTCTCCCAGCTTTCACCACCGTCATTCGAGGTGTAAATCGCGGATCCTTCTCCCGCTTCATCAAAATTCCAGGCCTGTCGATAGCGCTGCCAGGTTGTTGCCCACAGTTTATCAGGATTGTCGGGATGCATCACCAGATCAATAACGCCGGTACTGTCCGGTGGGGATAATGTTTTGCTCCAGCTTTCACCGCCGTCGGTCGTTTTATATACGCCCCGTACTTCGTTCATCGAATAGAGAGGACCCATGCTTGCTACCCACGCTATATCGGGATCGCTGGGATGGGTAAGGATGCGGCCGATATGCTGTGATCCGCGAAGTCCCGAAAACTCCCACGATTCTCCTCCGTCCGTACTTTTATAAACTCCGGTTCCGGCGTAGCTCGAACGACTGCTGTTATTTTCTCCGGTTCCAACCCAAAGGATGTTATCATCGGCCTGAGAAATAGCAATGTCACCAATTGTCAGCGTTCCCTGATGGTCAAAAATCGGTTCCATTGTGTTGCCGCTGTTTTCTGTTTTAAAAACTCCGCCCGAGGCAAATGCAATATAAAATTTGCGGGCATTATCATCCTGAACAGCCAAGTCTGTTACACGTCCACTCATGACAACCGGACCAACATTTCGAACAGGATACTCTTTGAATATTGATTGCTGCCGCATCTCCTGTCGCTGATCAATAGATTGAACTCGTGCGTCCGAAGGAGTGGCTTGGATATTAATATTTTGGGCATGTCCGAATGTAATCCCCAAAAAAACGCCAAGGATGGTAAATAATAGTTTCTGCATGGGATAAACTGTTTGTTTCCGTTAACCGGTGATTTGTGCGCATCATATAATAGAAAAGCTGAGGCAAAGTATTTTTAAAAGTTTTTAAAATAGAATACCATCACATATAAAAGGACAGTAAAAGAGAAAAGTCTGGCAGTTGTATTTTAGACGGATTAACGGTATCTTTGATTGCTTTAAGTGAGCGCCGAAAGGTCCTCACTTTTTTTTGTACCTGTAATTACGAGAATCGTGTCAAATAACGTAACAGATAAGATTTCTGAGCTAGTGGAATCGGTCCTTTCAACGACTGATTTTTTTCTTGTTGATGTAGAAATTAAAGGTAGTGATACGCCGGAGGTTTGGGTATCGGTTGATGCCGAAAACCGAGGTGTAAATATGGATGAGTGTGCTGAAATAAGTAACGAGCTAAGTTTTTTGATGGATGCACACGATATTTTTTCCGGCACGTATCGCATTAATGTATCGTCACCGGGCTTAAGCCGTCCGCTGGTAGATCGGCGTCAATATCCGAAGAATATTGGCCGAAAAGCTAAGTTTAAATATAAGAAAGAAGGTGAGTACTCCAAGGTCGAAGGAACCTTGAAGGACGTATCCGAAGAGCATATTGTGATTTCGTTAGACGATGAATCAACTATTATGGTACCCTTTGATAACCTGGTAGAAACAAAAATTATTCCTTCGTTCAAATAATTTTAAGCAGACAGGAGCTAACTGATGTCAAATATTTCGAAACAAATTATTCAATCTTTTGCTGAGATCGCGAAAGACAAAGATAT
>CAZYOD010000206.1:0-4322 GCA_964648635.1 uncultured Balneolaceae bacterium
CAATAGCCCTTGCAGTTTATCTTATCTGCAAGGGCTATTTTATTAGCCTTCCCGCCGCCTAAGATTAAACCCTTCCAATTTTATAGCATTTTACACCCGAGCATCGTATAATTATATATACTACTATAATTAACTGAACTATAATGTCATTAGAGTTTCAACAGATTGTTTTTCCTACCGACTTCTCCGAAAATGCACAAGAAGCATTACCCTTCGCTGCTGAAATAGCCAAACAAAGCGGAGCGGAGCTAATTCTTTTTCACAGCACACAATCCTCAATGGACCTTACCCCCGGTTTCGAGGATAACCAGGAAAAAGCTATTGAGAATACCTCCCGATACTTTGATGAGTTGGTAGCTAATTTAAGAAAAGATGATCGCTACGGCAGTGTTGGAATTTCGACCATGCTGGAAACGGGACAAGCCTCAACAAGCTTGCTTAATCAAATAGCCAAAGATAAGCCGGGGCTTGTGGTGATGGGGACCCGCGGCGAGACGAACAACCGAAATGTAATATTCGGCACCGTTACCACCAATATTATTCAAAAATCCGGTGTGCCCGTACTGGCGGTACCCGGTGGCAGTACGCTCGATTTCAAAAATATCGTCTTCACCACCGACTGTAAACGGGGAGATATAGCTGCTCTCGAACAAACAATCTCCTTCGCAAAACTTTTTGATGCCAGGGTGACTGTTCTGCACATTTCAGAACAGAAAGATTTTGAAAACGAAGTGCGGTTCCGCGGTTTCAGGGATCTGCTGGAGTCCCGCTTTTCTTATGAGAAACTCGACTTCCATGTCAAATATGAAAATGACTTTTTCCCCGGCCTTGCTGATTACTTAAAAAAGCATCCCGCCTCACTCCTGGTTATAACTCGATATAAAAGATCCTTTTGGGAAAAGCTCACAGATCGAGACCATTCCAAGGAGATTGCCTTTTATACTAATGTGCCGCTGCTAATGTTAATTGGTGATCCGAAATCTTTTAAGAGTACCTTTTTCGATCAGGCCGAAACACATAATGCCTGATTCCTATTCCGATTCCCATCACGGCTTACGAGCCAAGGCATAAATTCCGGTGCCTCTTTCGTTATGTTCTTTTACATCAAGAGACATCAGTATAAGTCCCACCGGAAGCGTGAACAAATAGTAAATGGTCATTAAGGGCAGCGCCCACAACTTAATTTTTGTAAGCCACAACATGGGATACTTAATCAGCAGCTCCCACGCCAGATGTCCCTTCTGTCCATAAGTATAAGCTGTCTTTTCTATGTTAAAGCCGACGGATTCCAGCTTTCCACGAATATCCGCCTTGGAATATCCAACCCTGGCATGTTCATCCACAAAAGAATCCTCGCCGCCGGCATCTTCTTCGGAATATATTGAGGGTGAATGCATCAAAAAGAAACCGCCGGGCTCCAACGTCTGATAAATATTAGCCATCACTTTTCGATCCTCCTCGATATGCTCAAGAACATCAATGCAGATGGCGAAATTAAATGCTTCGGGATAATTTAACTCCAAGAGATCTTCCTGACGGAAATCTATCCTGTCCCGTTCAATTTCTTTTTCAAAATAGGCTCTGGAATCCTCCAGATAATCTGCCTTAACATCAACGGCCTTTACCTGTACATTCCGGAATTCCTTCAAGATAAATCGATCGTACTGACCAAAACCGGAACCGGCATCCAGCAGCTTCCAACTTCCTTCCTGATCAAACCGCGATCCATATTCGCGCAGAATATCCCGCACATACCAGCTGCGCAGAAAAAACAGGTCTAATATTTTATAAAAAAGGGTTCGCAGGAAAGGCGAGCGTCGGATGATATTTGCAAATCGGTCTTTAACCGGATCGTAAGCAATGCGACTCATTGGTAAATTTTGGTATCAGAATTTTATTTAAACAGGGATATGAGAATATTTATGAAGACGCAGCACATTTCCGAAGGTTCAAATCATATATGATCTTTGATGTTCGGCCGCTGCTGCTTTTCATTACGCTTTTGGATAAGCTCACCCAGAAACCCAATGGAAAATATTTGGGCACCCAATACCATCAGCATAACCCCCAAAAGCAAAAGCGGACGGTCGCCGATGGGGTGACCAAAAAATATTTTATCAATAGACAAATATGTATTAATAACTCCGCCAAAAATCAGCAGAAGAAAACCGAGGGTCCCAAAAAAGTGCATGGGACGCTGCAGATATCTGTTCACAAAAAGGAGGGTCAGCAGATCCAAGAAACCGTGCATAAATCGCGACAGACCAAACTTCGTGGTTCCGTATTTTCGGGGATGATGTTTGACCACCTTTTCACCAATGCGATCAAATCCTTCCAACTTTGCTAAAAAGGGAATATAGCGATGCAGCTCTCCATACAGATAAATATGGTCAATGACTTCACGTCGATATATCTTTAGTCCGCAGTTAAAATCATTGAGCTTAATCCCCGTCGCCATCGACGTTACCTTATTAAAAAAACGAGAAGGTACCGTCTTTGAGATCGGATCGTGCCGTTTCTTCTTCCATCCGCTAACGATATGCAAATCTTCTTCCTTCAGCTGTTTCAACATTTGAGGAATCTCAAACGGATCGTCCTGCAGGTCCGCATCCATAGTAGCAATAAATTGACCTCGGGCCTTTTCGAACCCCGCCTGCAGCGCCGAACTCTTCCCGTAATTACGTTGAAGCTGAATTCCAGATACCGCGGAATGCGCATCGGCTACTTTTCGAATCTGCTGCCAGGAATGATCATTCGAACCGTCATCCACAAAAATAATCTCAAATTTATATTGCTCACAAAGGGCTTCCTCGATCTTTTGGGTTAGTTCTTTAATCGATTCATCCTCATTATACAAGGGAATGACAATACTGAGTTCTGTACTTGAAGTATTTGAATATTCTTCAGACAATGTTATTTAGATATTTTGTACCAAAGAGTTAGAAATAATCCGCCAGATCACGTATAATTAGCCATAAAGATACGCTTTTAGACCTCTTATGAAAAAACTTTATTATTCTATAGGCGAAGTCAGTGATATCGCAGACGTTGAAGCCCATGTTTTGCGCTACTGGGAAACGGTTTTTGATGAACTAAAACCCAAGAAGAACAAAGCCGGCAACCGCGTCTATAAAGAAAATGATATTGAGACTATTTTAAAACTCAAGGAGCTTATTCAGGAGAAAAAATACAGTACCGAAGGAGCGCAACAGGTGCTGCAGCAAGATGGCGAAGAGGAGGAAGAAAAAGTACCGGTGAGCGTAAAAAAAGATCTCAAAGAAATTCGCCTTTTCCTTAACAAACTCCTCGAGAAGCTTTAGACTTTGCCCGTTTTCAATTAGGAATCTAATTTCTGAATCATTTAATCACCCATCACGGAATGGATCTATCACGTACTTCTCTCGGACCATTTAATTTATACAGCATTGATGCCGGACGTTTTAGGCTGGACGGCGGAGCTATGTTCGGTGTGGTCCCCAAGACCTTGTGGTCAAAGTTTATTGAAGCAGATGACAAAAACCGCATTCCGATGGCCATGCGTTGCCTGCTGATCGAATCCGAAAATACAGGCAAAATATACCTGGTTGATACGGGATCAGGTACAAAATTCGATGAAAAGTTTGAGAATATTTATCAGCTGGATTACAGCCACAGTGACCTGTTGAGCTCACTGGATGCGCACGGTTTTGCTCCCGAAGATGTAACTGATGTTATTTTTTCACACCTTCATTTTGATCACTGCGGGGGAACCACCTATTATGATGACGGTGACTTAAAGCACACATTTCCCAACGCGACTTATCATGTAACGGAAAAACATCTGGAAACGGCTATTAATCCCAACGCCCGGGAAAAAGCGAGTTTTCTGCCTGACAATATTAATCCCATAAAAGATTGGGACAAGCTAAATATTGTTGGCGAACGCCATACGTATGAGGATGGGCTGGAAGCTGTTCCTGTAAACGGACACACCATTGGACAACAGCTGCCTAAAATTTCTGCAGAGGGTAAGACCATCGTTTTTTCAGCTGACCTGATTCCCACTCACGTACACATCCCCCTGCCCTGGGTAATGGGCTATGATATGTATCCCGTCACCACACTCGAAGAAAAGAAGGAGTTTTTGGATCGGGCTGTGGAACAGGGATGGCATCTTTTTCTGGAGCACGATGCCCAAGAAGAGGTTATTACCATTCAAAAAGAAAACGGCAAGTATTCGGTAAAGGAACGTATGTCGCTGAGTAATATTAGTTAATACTGTTCTTAAAGCTTCCCGCAGAGTACGAAGTGGGATTTTTTACCGCAGTGAGCGCAAAGGTTTT
>CAZYOD010000207.1:0-4317 GCA_964648635.1 uncultured Balneolaceae bacterium
CCGATTAGAGCCGTAAAAAAGGTGTAAGGCGTGGCAATGAAATCCGAAAAACTCATATCAAAACCAAAGTTAAACATCTCCAGCTTTCCCGCATCAGAAGCAATTGTCATGGCGCTGCTCAACCCGTTGGGGAGATCCCAAATAATAATCCCAATAGCCAATGCTGCCCCGCCAATATAGACGGCCATCTGCATCACATCCATCCAGACTACCGCTTTTATACCCCCGATCAGCGTATAGATGAGGGTGATAACAGAAATTGCAGCTATCGACAGCAGGTATAGCTCGATATCACCCCAGCCCGTAAAGGCGCCGCCCAGCCGAAGAATGATCGCCAATGGAATAGCCGTTGCAAAAAGGCGAACACCATCCGCCAGCAGGCGCGTAATCATAAAAGTGGTGCTTGTCACATTTCGCATGGAGGCTCCAAAACGCTGCTCCAAAAACTGGTAAGCCGTCGTCTGCTTTCCTTTAAAATAAGCCGGCAGCAGAAGTTTGCTCACTAAAATCCGTCCTACGATATAACCCAGCGTGATCTGTAAAAAGGTGAGATTTCCGCCGTAGGCCACCGCCGGAATACTAATAAATGTAAGGGTACTTGTCTCCGTTGCCACCACCGAGAACATCACGGCCCACCACGGCAGCCCGTGACCGCCCATAAAGTAATCCGAAGTAGATGACTGTCGCCCGGCAGCATAAATACCCAGTCCCGCGACCCCGATTAGATAAACGACAATAACGATGTAATCGATTGCGGTAAATCCCAAAAAATACCTCTGCTTTTTATTAGTTTGTAAGCGAAAACAGCGGTCACATTATAGTGATTTATTTTTAGGATTACAGAGATCTGTATTTCTTCTTTCATAATTTTCCGTTCTTCACAAATATAATTCATGGTTGCAACGGAGAGCATTGCAACCAGATGAAGATCCGGACACAGTTAAAACTTTTATAACTCTTGATATTCGTTCCGGGGCAGAGCATCGGAACGGAATACTAGCGTAAAATTTATCTTTAATGAATCCATCAATTAATAAGCTGGCGGAAATTGCATCAAAACAGACGAAAACTATTATCGGGCTGATGTCGGGCACCTCGCTGGACGGGCTGGATATCGCTTTGTGCCAAATTTCGGGCAGTGGATCGGATACACAAGTCAAGCTTAAAGACTTTGCGACTAAAACGTATCCTCGCAAAATCAAAAAACGCCTGAAAGCGATATCTTCGGTACCAGAGGCAATGATGGAGGAGGTTTGCCTGCTGCATACCTGGCTGGGAGATTATCATTCGGAGTTGATATTGCAAACCCTTGGGGAATGGGGGTTGGCTCCTTCTGAAATTGATTGCATAGCCAGCCACGGGCAGACCATCTACCACGCCCCCAGAATTCAACACGGTCAACAGGATATGCCGAATGCTACGCTTCAGATTGGGGATGGCGACCACCTTGCCCTCAAAACGGGCATTCTCACCATCAGCGATTTTCGTCAAAAGCATACGGCAGCAGGCGGCGAGGGAGCGCCTATGGTCTCACTGGTAGATCGTATATTGTACCGGCACGATACGGAAGAGCGAATCCTCCTAAACATCGGGGGCATCGCTAACTTTACTTACCTGCCTGCCAGATCAAATGGCCGGCCTTCTATTACCACCGATACCGGTCCGGGCAATACACTTATTGATGCAGCGATGCAAGAATATTTTGATAAAGAATTTGATACTGATGGATTGATAGCACAAAAAGGATCAATAAATCAATCCGCACTAAAAACACTAAAAGCAGACCTCTACTTCCATAAGCCTCTGCCAAAAACTACCGGACCTGAAGTGTTTAATCTCGATTGGGTTCGCCAACGCCTTAGCGAAGCTGATATCGACCCGCTTTCGCCGGAAGACCTGGTTGCTACCTTAACGCGCCTTTCGGCAGAAACAATTGCTGATTCCATCACAAGCACCCTGGAAAGTAGCCTGAACCCCATCTTATATATCAGCGGCGGCGGGGTTCATAATCCTGTGTTGGTCGAATGGATACAAGAAAGATTGCCAAAAGCTGAAGTCAACAGCTTTAATAAAATTGGCTTTGATCCCGATGCCAAAGAGGCGGTACTTTTTGCAGTGCTGGCGAACGAAATGCTGTCTGGAGAAGGATTTGAGATGGATTTAAAATCAGGCGGACAGAAAACAAACTTTGGGAAAATCTCTTTACCTACCTGATATTTGGACTCCTCTGCTTATGCCAACGGTTATTTATTTTTTAGTTAAAAAAACTTTCCCGCTTATTTGAGGAACCTCATTTGATAATTGGAATAGCTAGTATAAACGAGCAAACGAAAAACTATCCATGAAAAAATCTGATTCGGAAGCACGGCTGACCTACTACGAGAAAATCCCTACCAAAATATTTTCGAGTGCTACTGATGGCTCAACCCATGTTGCAAGTGAAATTGCGAATTTGATTCGTCATAACAACAAGCAGGATGAACATACCGTGCTCGGACTTGCCACCGGCTCTACACCCACTGACGTTTACAGCGAACTGATTCGCATACATAAGGAAGAAAATTTAACCTTTCAGAACGTCATTACTTTTAACCTCGACGAGTATTACCCGATGCAGCCGGATTCGCTGCAGAGCTATGTACGCTTTATGAGGGAGCATCTTTTTGACCATATTGATATTCCGGATGAGCAAATTCATATTCCCGACGGAACCATTCCCGAGGAGGAGGTAAATGACTACTGCCAGCAGTACGAGCAGCAAATTAGGGATGTCGGCGGAATTGATATCCAACTGCTGGGTATAGGCCGCACGGGACATATTGGTTTTAATGAGCCGGGTTCACGCCCAAACTCCCGAACCCGACTTATTACACTCGATGGCATTACCCGAAAAGATGCGGCCAGTGACTTTTTTGGAGAAGAACATGTACCGCGACGCGCTATTACGATGGGCGTAGGCACTATTCTGAATACCAAACGAGTCATAATGATGGCTTGGGGCGAAGGTAAAGCACCAATCATCAGAGAAGCAGTAGAGGGGCCTATACGGGAGAATGTGCCGGCCACTTATCTTCAGAACCATGCTAATGCAACGGTGATTTTAGATGAAGCCTCGGCTGAACATCTAACACGAAAAAAAACGCCGTGGCTGCTTAGCACCTGTGATTGGGATGATCAACTTATCCGTAAAGGAGTTGTGTGGCTCTGCCAGAAAGTAAACAAGCCGGTACTAAAACTTACGGATGAAGATTACAATGAGCACGGCATGGGCGATCTGCTAACCCAGTACGGACCGGCTTACGACATCAATCTAAAAGTATTTAACCAGCTGCAGCATACCATTACAGGATGGCCGGGCGGTAAGCCGGACGCCGAGGATATCGATCGACCCGAGCGCGCCGAACCGTATCCCAAGCGAGCCATTGTTTTTAGTCCCCATCCCGATGACGATGTGATTTCGATGGGCGGGACGCTGATTCGGTTGGTGGAACACGAGCATGAAGTGCATGTCGCCTATCAAACCTCCGGCAACATTGCCGTTTTTGATGATGACGTGGTCCGGTTTGTGGATTTTGTCTCGGATTATAATGAGCTGTTCGAAATGGACCAGGCAGAAACTGACGATATGCTTTCAGAAATCAAGCAGTTTTTGGATGAAAAAGCTCCTGCCGAGGTCGACTCTGATGAAATCAAACATATCAAAGGGCTAATTCGTCGCGGTGAAGCAAAAGCAGCGGCACGATATTGCGGCATCCCCGAAGAGCGTTTGCATTTTCTCGATATGCCTTTCTATGAGACGGGACGGGTTAAGAAGAAACCGCTATCCCAGGATGATGTGGATATTATTGTAGATCTGCTTCGCGAAGTTAAACCGCACCAGGTGTATGCGGCGGGTGATTTGTCGGATCCTCACGGTACCCACCGTGTCTGCCTGAAAGCTATTTTTGCTGCTCTTGAAGAATGTAAGGATGACGCCTGGATAGACAACTGCTACGTCTGGATGTATCGTGGTGCCTGGCAGGAATGGGATATCAATGAAATTGAGATGGCCGTGCCCTTGAGTCCGGAGGAGTTAGCTAAATAGCGGAAAGCTATTTTTAAACACCAGTCGCAAAAAGATCGCCCACTGTTTCCGGGTCCTGATCAGCGGGAATTCTGGCAGCGATCCGAACAGCGTAACCGCGGCACCGCCGAATTGTACGATAAGCTCGGCTTCGCTGAATATGAGGCCATCGAGGCGTTTGTTCGGTATAGGTCTAAGCATAACGACGCTTAGGACCTTAAGAAACTTTCGGTGGGGAAGCTTATCCGGTTTTG
>CAZYOD010000208.1:0-4315 GCA_964648635.1 uncultured Balneolaceae bacterium
TGGATATAGCCACCCCTGGTTACGAACGATTTTTAGATGAATATTCGGATTTCCCTGCCTACACTTCATTCCTAAAAAAATTCTATAAACAAATAAAAAAAGTCTCTCCCGGTCAACAGGCTATTCCCTTTACCCTGCCAAATGCAAACGGAGAAAAAATCCAAATGGAGGATTTCAGAGGCAAATATGTGCTTCTTGATTTCTGGGCCAGCTGGTGCATCCCGTGTCTCGATGAATTTGATCACATGAAAAAAATCTACAACAATTATTCAAGGGATCAGTTTGAAATTGTAGCCATATCTATCGAAGAAGACAGTTTGCGGTGGCGGCGAGCGCTCCAGCGTTTTGATAATCCCTGGCCACAACTTTTTGGCGGAAATGGCTTTCAGCAGGAAACCTTTAAAGCTTACCGCGGTGGAGGCATCCCCTTTTATATGCTCATTGGTCCCGACGGTAATATTCTACGCTACAATGACATACGTCCCTCTTTTAATCTCACAAACGTTTTAGACAGCCTAATTACCCAAACAAACTAGTTCATGCATCGACCATTAATTAGCATACTTTTATTCGGATTACTATTTAGCAGCATTTCCTGCGGCCAAACACCCGAAAATAAATCTACCGTCCCACTTGATATCAAAATCGGCCAAATGCTAAAGATCGGGTTTCGGGGGATGGATATTGCCGATACCAATCATATAGTGCGTGATATCAAAGATTATCATTTAGGTGGAGTAGTTCTGTTCGATTATGACGTTCCGACAGATACTCCCAAACGCAACATCCAATCCCCTGAACAGGTAGAAAAGTTGGTTTCGAGCCTCAAAAGTATGGCCGAAATTCCGCTTATTGTTTCCATTGATCAAGAGGGCGGACGAGTAGCGCGCCTTAAACCCAAATTTGGATTTCCTTCTAGCGTTTCCGCTCAACATTTGGGAGATCTCGATAATACCGACAGCACCCGGTACCATGCCAAAAAAATAGCCGGTTTACTCTCAAAAATGGGCATCAATGTTAACCTTGCCCCCGTCGTGGATGTAAATGTGAATCCCGACAACCCCATCATTGGCGGAATAGAAAGAAGTTTCTCCGGCGATCCGCAGACGGTAGTCAAACATGCCGGTATTTATATCAAAACCATGCATAAGTACAATATCCTGACAGTATTGAAACATTTTCCAGGACACGGAAGCTCGGAAAAAGATTCCCATCTCGGTGTTGTTGACGTCACTGAAACCTGGTCAGAAGAAGAACTGATCCCCTATCGCGAATTAATTGATTCCGGTTTGGCTGATGCCGTGATGACAGCTCATATTTTCAATGCCAGACTTGACTCAACTTATCCCGCTACGCTGTCAAAACCTACAATTTCGGGCATTCTTCGGGATCGCCTGGGATTTGATGGTGTGATTATTTCCGACGATTTAATGATGGGTGCCATCAGAAAAGAATACGGCCTTCAGACAACTATTCTACAAGCTATCAATGCGGGAGTGGATATTTTGTCTTTTGGCAATAATTCGATTTATGATCCGGATATCGTACCCAAAGCTCATAAAATTATCAACAATTTGATTGAGGAAGGGCATATTTCGGAGGAACGGATTGATAAATCTTACCGGCGGATCATAGAGCTAAAAAAGCAGATAAAATAAATCCAGTTACTCATCCCCTAGTGTAGCGCCCCAATAAGGATCTACTTCTCCGCCGTATCGGCTGGTATAAACCTGCGTAAAAATGGCGCCGATTAATACGACTTGTACATTGTAGTAAATCCAAATGAGAAAAATCACAAAAGACCCGGCGGCCTTGTACGTCGGCTGTAACGTTGATGAAAGGTACCAATCTACGAGTGTTTTCCCTATTATCACAAAGACAGTTGTCACCAAGGCGCCGACTGCAATATCCCTCCACCGAACATTCAAATCCGGCAAAATTTTATACATCACGATAAAGAAAGTGAAGGCCAAAAAGATGGTAGTTAACTTGCCCCCAATTTGAACAAGAGACAAATTTTCACTTCCCACAAATCGAACCAACAAATTCTCCAGGCCATACAAGAGACTTTCGGATATTAAACCCATGAGAAATAAAATGCTCAGTGAACCTATAAAAAGAAGGCCCATCATCCGATCCCATAAAAAATACCAAACGGTTCCCAACTTCTGATTTTGCACCCCCCAGATCTTGTTGAGTGTAAATTTTATCTGCGATACTAAAGTGGTGGCACCAAATAGGAGTGTGATTATGGCAATCAGTGTGGACCACAATCCCGACGTACTTTTTGATGTCGATTTTACAACCTGATCTATAGACCGTGTCGCTTCAGATCCCACAATCGATTGCAACGTTTGCTGAAATTCTTCCTGCCCCAGCTGATTGCCCAAAATAGTACTGACAATCCAAATCATGATAATGGCTAAAGGTGCAGTCGAAAAAATGGCATAAAAAGCTATGGCTGCCCCGTGCAATCCGATATTTACTTCCCACATGCCGTTGTAGGTCTCCTTAAACAACTCTAATATATTTGAAAAATATTTCAACCGAATAATCTCTAAATGAAAGTGGTCTTTTTAATATAATTTAAACGATCCTAAATTGATTTCAATAGATGATTAATTAAGTTGTTGTTGGACTTAAACGTAATAATTTTATGGAAGATAAATACAGCTATCTTTGGTTTAGCCAACAGTTTGAGCACGCAATTGATACGGCCGAACGTTTTATTTTATCGGTTGATGAAAACCTGTTTGTCCAAAAACCGGCCAAAAATAAATGGTCTGTTGCAGAATGTTATAGCCATTTGATTAATTATGGGGATCTGTATCTCAAAACTATGGAGCCCGGTGTTGCCAACTCCCAGCAGACTGTAAACGACCTTTCTCAACCTTTTGAACCTCGGTGGCTGGCTCGCAAAATTGCTTCTTTTTTTGAGCCGCCCTACAAAATAAAGATAAAAACCGTAAAGCCGATGAAGCCCAAATCCGTTTCGGATTACAACCGCTTGGAGCTGTTGGATGAGTATATTAACCTGCAAAATCGTTTTATCGCTTTGCTGGAAAAAGGTCAACAAAAACAGATTGACTTAAATGCTACCAAAGTTAGGCATCCTATTTTTTCATTTATCAAGATGACGCTTTCTGATTGTTTTGCCTTGACCGAAGTCCACCAGCGTCGCCACCAGTGGCAGGCCGAACAAACGTATAAAGTCCTTGATAACCGGCCTTAACCAGCGACACATCCAATCGACTTTCTTTTTCTGACAATAAAATTTCGTGTGAAACCATAACTGCAATCAGCTGTCAACGGGACTTTATCTCTACTAATTATTGTTAAGCTTACGGCCAAACATGATTCTAAAGTTTGAAACGTATAACGCCATTCACACATACGGTTAATTTTGAATATGCCAGTTATGAGAACGTTTGATCCGGAAAAATTTGAACTGAAATATACCATTGCTGAAGCTGCAACGGATCTCTATGTAGAGGGAAATGGTCACTTTCTGATTAAAGATATTGCTAAGAAAGTTGGCCTAGATCCTGCAGAGATCTTCAACTATTTCCCCAATAAACAGGCAATCCTGAAGTTTTATTATGCCTCTTTGGTTATCCGCTACGAGATAATGGTGGAAGAGATTGAGGAGTTTGAATCCTATACGATCAGCGAAAAGTTGTCGAACTTCGCTTTTTCCAATTTCGACATGTTCCGAGAGAAGAAGGAATTTGTTGATGCCACCTTTAAAAAACTGATCCTGCTAAGCTACTCTAAAACGAACTATGAAAAAGAAATTGAACGGATGATTAAGCAATTTTTGGAAAGTGATTCTCAAATTTCGGCATCCTCTACCCTGTTTTTAAATGCCTACACCTATAGTTTTCTACGCCGGCAATACCTAGAACTGGTTCGTTTTTGGCTGAACGATACCAGCAAAGATCAAGAACTGACAATGGAACTTACCGATAAGTTAACCGGTGTCTTTCAAGAGCTGATTTACAACACCGTGCTTGATCAGAGTTTTGATCTTTTAAAATTCATTAATTCAAATCGAGAAGAATTTTTCGAAAACATCCCCGTTGTAAAGCACTTCTTTTCAAAAATTGAAATCCGATAAAATAAAATATATGAACGACGATTTTCCATCATCTAAAATTGAGCGCGGAAAAATTTTTGCTAAAACCGGGCTCAAAGTCGGCACAAACTACGCAAAGAGATATCTTAAAAAATCAGTCGGCAAGACAGAAACCAAAGAAGAAGGCAAACGATTTCACACCCAAAATGCTCAACAGGTTTTCAACGAGTTTACAAAGCT
>CAZYOD010000209.1:0-4273 GCA_964648635.1 uncultured Balneolaceae bacterium
GAAATACCGGAACCAAAAGTAGTGTTTGTACCACTGTAGTTAAAGTTTCGATAATATAGTCCAAGACCTCCATATAAGTCTAAGTCATTGTTCTCCAGTTCCAGCAGTTCGTTAAAATGATAACTTGCTTTAGCTCCCAGATAGGTGATGGTTAAACCACTGCCTGATATAATTCCAAAATCGCCACCTACTCCAATTGATCCTGTTTCTAAATCGGTTACACCATACTCAACTCCGGCCCCGAAAGGTAAGTTAAGTCCGGCCCATGAATAAGTGGATCCGATACCCAAACCGGCATTAATAACAATATCACCTTCTTGGAAAACAGCCTCATTAGTGGTTAATTCGTCAGTCTCTGCTTCTGTTTGTCCAAAAGCAGAAGCACCGGTGAATAAGATTAGTCCCATGAATAAACATCCCAACGTCATTATTTTTTTCATCGCCTGCATGATTAATTATTTAAGTTTTAGTTTTCTTTTCTGTTTAAGAATTGTACCTAACAATAGTTAGACCATTGCGAGATGAAATCCTTACACTTTAATTTTATATACGTAAGAAAAAACTAAAGTAGCTCAAAAGTATAGAATACAAATACAAAATGAATAGAAGTAAGGTAAATATCGGATGGGAAAAAAGTGAATGATTCAGTATGTTAACGACTAATTATTTACCTGTTATCTGTTCAACTAACCATTTTTAATGTCGAGTCAGAGCGATACTAAATCTGATAAAGAATCGCCCCGCGAAAACGCTTCTGAGAGCAGTCTCCAAGATGATGTTCTCGTTGAAAAAGCTATTGGCGGCAGTGAAGCTGCCTATAAAAAACTGGTAGATAAGTATGAGCGGGCACTCTTTTTCCACATTTTAAAAATGATCAAGGATCGGGAGCAGGTAGAAGATTTGGTCCAAGAGACATTTGTTAAGGCATTTGATAATCTTAATACCTATAGCACTAACTACGCTTTTTCCACTTGGTTATACCGCATCGCTACGAATCACACCATTGATTATCTCCGCAAAAAAAAGCTACAAACACTCTCCATCGACGAGCCGATGAAAACGAGAGACGGAGAAATGGAGATGCAGCTTCCGGATGAATCAGCCGGTACCGATCGTAATATTATTCGCAAACAGCGTCAAAAAATTGTTCGAAATGCGATTGAAGATCTGCCTGAAAAATACCGCAAGGTTATTCAATTGCGGCATATGGAAGAGAAAAGCTACCAGGAAATTGCCGAAGTGCTGGATTTACCGCTGGGTACGGTAAAGGCTCACATTTTCAGGGCGCGGGAAATGCTTTATAAAGCACTGAAGGATAAGAGAGAAAAATTTTAGGGATATGAGCAAGAAGGAAGGATAAATCTTTTCACTTCTTGTTTTTCTCTTTTAATCTTAAATTCTCTGCCACCGCAGCTACATTATCTTTATACTTTTCAAACTTCGCCCGGCGGATAGCACTTCCTTCAAAAAGTTCGTTATACTGTTCAATATCCAGCTCTTCCCAATAATTAATATCCCTGTCTTGTAGTTTTTCACGCGGATAAAGATCTTGCATCTGGCCGTATTTCGCATCTCTGTTCCAAGGGCATACATCCTGACAAATATCACATCCAAACATCCAATCGCCTAAATCTTCACGCTTCTCTTCGGGGATCTGCTCTTTCAATTCAATAGTCAGGTACGAAATACATTTGGTAGCATCTACGCGATAAGGTTCATAGATGGCATTGGTAGGGCAGGCATCCAGGCAACGGGTGCAACTGCCGCAGTGGTCGGTTATCGGACTGTCATAGACGAATTCGGCATCAACAATCATTTCACCGATAAAAAAGAACGATCCTATATTTTTGTTAAGGATGTTGGAGTTTTTACCCATCCATCCAAGTCCCGCACGTACCGCCCAGGCTTTGTCCAAGACGGGAGCCGAATCTACAAAAACACGTCCGTTGAGTCCGCCCAAAAGTTCCTTCGTCTCTGCAAACAGACTTTTCAGCTTATTTTTATATACCTTGTGATAATCGCGTCCCTGTGCGTATTTGGCAAATTTAGGCTGATTATCCTGCTGCATCTGTATGCGATGTTGAGGATGGAAATAGCTGCCTATGACAGAGACTACAGACTTTGATCCGGGGACGAGTTTGGTTGGGTCAACGCGTTTATCGAAATGATTTTCCATCCAGCCCATGGTACCGTGGCGATCTTGGTTGAGCCATTCGCGCAGTCGGCGTTCTTCTTTCTCGAGTCGGCCGGCTTTGGCAAAACCGCAGGCATTAAAGCCTAAACGAAGTGCTGATTCACGTACTTTTTGGGTTCGATCCCGGAGATTCATTTCGCTGAAAGAGTAGTTGCTGACAAATTACTTACCAAGTAAAGGTAACGTATTTACAACGAAACTTTTAAACTGTTAAAGGTCGTTAACCGCTACTTTTTTAATTTGACCTTTTTCTAATTTCAGCGTTCGAAAAGGATACTGCTTAACGGTATCATAGTCGTGGGTGACCATCAAAACCGCCATACCTCTATTGTTGATTTGCTTGAGCAGATCCATAATTTCGCCTGAAGCTTCGGGATCTAAATTACCGGTAGGTTCATCTGCGAGTAAGATGCGGGGTTCGTTTGCCAGGGCGCGAGCAATCACAACACGTTGCTGTTCACCGCCGGAAAGATCTTCGGGCATGTTTTTCCGCTTATGGCTAAGTCCCACCATCCCCAACACCTCGAGTACCCGCTGTTTGATGAAGCTTTTCTTTTCCCCGGTTACCTGCAGAGAAAATGCCACATTTTCGTACACCGTGCGATCGGGCAGCAGTTGAAAATCCTGGAACACAATGCCCAGCCGCCTGCGCAGGTAAGGCACTTTTTTATCGGGTAGAGCAGTGACATCCATACCGGCTACGTGAACGCTTCCGCTGTCGGGCAAAAGGTCCCGGTAAATTAATCGGAGAAAAGAACTTTTCCCGGCTCCGGTTTGGCCAATAAGGTAGGTGAACTCACCGCTTTCAAGCGAAAAATTTATGCCGTCGAGTACGGGACGGTGATTGTACGCAACGCTAATATTCTGTAAATCAATTACTGGTTGTCGGGACATCGTAAGACCATTGTGATTCGTAAACTTTTTTCATCTGCTTCTTCAAAATCGAAACCGCTGTATTTTGCCTCTATGTTATACGCTGTTTGATCGATAATATCAAGCATTTGTTGCAAGGTGTAAATTTTCTGAAGATGTATTTCCCGGAGTTGTTCAACTACGGATTCTTTATCTTCAGCCAGTTTTTCAATCCTAAATTCATTTTTATGGATTTGTTTGTCTACATCGTAAGTGCTTAGCCGAAAATATCGGTGGTTATCTTCAGTATATCCTTCCTCATTATTCAGATATTCTATTGACTGAATTGAATTCTTAGGTGTCGTAAAATCGAATATGAGGAGCCCACCGGGAGCAAGTACCTTTTTTACTTCTGTCAGAAATTGACGGACTTTATCCGGCGTGTGAATATAATTGACGCTGTCAAATACGCAGAAAACAATATCGAAGGTTTGTTGAAGTCGAATATTAAGAAAGTCCATCACACGGAAATCAACATTGCAGCGCATGGACTTATTTTTTTCTTTAGCTTTCGCAATCATCTGCGGAGATTTATCAGTGCCCATCACTTCATAGCACTCAAGCTCATCCAGGAAAATAGAAATTGATCCTGTACCGCAGGCTAGCTCGAGTATTTTTTGGGGATTTGAGTGATGCTCAAGGATTATAGCATCAATAAAGTCGGCCCAAAGTTCGTAATTGACATCCTCCATCACCGTGTCGTAAATATCTGCCAGCTTAGAGTAATCGGGCAACTTTTTCGGTTTTGATTCCATCAACTTGCGATCTGTTTTTTGCGATTTGAAGCTAGCTTTACAGCAAGTGAAAATGCTTCTTTGAGGGATGAGGGATTCGCCTTGTTTTTTCCGGCGATATCAAAAGCTGTACCGTGATCGGGGGAAGTTCGGATAATGGGCAGTCCAGTCGTAAAATTAACACCCGCACCAAACGAGAGGGCTTTAAAAGGGATAAGTCCCTGATCATGATACATTGCTAAAACACCATCACAATGCTCATACTGTCGAGTGCCGAAAAAGCCGTCGGCAGGGTGGGGGCCGCTGACCGAAAATCCCTCAGTTCGTGCTAGGTCAAGCGCAGGTTCTATCGTATCCTTCTCTTCTGTACCGATAACCCCGCCGTCTCCGGCATGAGGGTTAAGTCCCAACACAGCTATTTTTGGATCCTGAA
>CAZYOD010000210.1:0-3600 GCA_964648635.1 uncultured Balneolaceae bacterium
TGTTTTGGCTGTCAATCGTTTTAATATGCTCTAGATCCATGTTTAATTAGTTTTTGCTTTCCAGTTTGAAATAATATGATTTATGTCTCTAATAGTATCGCTGTTTAATACTTTCCGACTCAACTCTTGCATCTCTGACAGTGAACAGCCACGCAGCATTTGTTTAACCGAAGGTAACACCACAGCATTCATGCTTAAACTGTTAATCCCCATCCCTACCAAGCAACAAGCCGCTATGGGATCGGAGGCCAACTCACCGCAAAGGCTGAGCGGCACTTTTTTTCTTTCGGCGGCATCCACTACATTTTTTATCATTTTCCAGATGGCCGGATGTCGCTGATCGTAAAGATTCGAAATCCGCTCATTTCCACGATCAACAGCAAGTACGTACTGGGTTAGATCGTTGGTCCCGATGCTCATGAAGTCCGCGTGTTTGGCAAAAAGATCGGCTTGCAAGGCAACAGAAGGTACCTCTACCATTATTCCAAGCTGAATGTCATCATCCAAGGATGTCCCGTCCATAGACATTTCTTCCTGTAATTGCTGCATTAGTTCTTTGATTTGAAGAAGCTCATCCAGCGAAGAAATCATAGGCACCAAAATGCGAATACGCCCCTTATATTTTGCAGCAGTTGCCAAAATGGCTTTTAACTGATTTATCAGCAATTCCCTTTCCGTCAACAACATACGAACGCCGCGCCATCCTAAAAATGGGTTTTGTTCCTTATCGGATTCATCAAAAAACTTGTCACCGCCAGCGTCAAATAACCGGATGGTAACCGGATGCGGTTCGGTAAGATCCAGGATTGTTTGGTAAAATGATTCTTGCTGCTTCTGATCCTTAAAGTTTTCACGGCTCAAATAAATCGACTCCGTCCGCAACAGCCCCACGCCTTCGGCCCGGTATTTTTTTGCGGTGCTCAGTTCTTCGGTAAACTCGACATTGGCCTGCAGCGAAAAAGGATTACCATCTTTTGTTTCATTCGGCTTTTGGCAAATGGATTCGAAGTTGTCTTCGGTTTCAATCTGCTGATCGATAAGACTTTGATATCTCTCGCGAGTCTCGTCGCCGGGATGGACAATTACTTCCCCATTTCGCCCATCTACAATAACCGTGTCATCCGCGCTGATAACATCAGTGGCCTTTTTTAATCCTACCACGGTAGGGATGTTCATTGAACGAGCGATAATAGCTACATGAGAAGTAGAGCCTCCGTGATCTGTAATAATTCCTTTGATACTTCGATTTGAAAAAGAAATAACTTCCCGCGGACTCAGTTGGCTGGCAACCAGGATTGTACCTTCCTCAATTTCATCTTCTTTGTTATGTAGAATTTGAATAAGGCGATCCCGTACATCAGCAATATCAATAGAACGTTCATGAAAAGCTTCATCATGGTTTTTTTTGATCAGCTCCAAGTAACTTTCGAACACATTCTGGACGGCCAAATCTGCCGGTTGCTTTCTTTCCCTGATTTCAAATTCAACCTGTTCTGATAGTTCCGGATCCTTTAGCATGGCGATCTGAGCTAAAATGAGATCCTCGGCATCCTTGTCATGCGGACCTTCCATCAGATCATTAAGCTCACTTTCAGCTACTTCGAGTGCTTCGCAGAAGCGATTAACATGCTGCTCAACCGAATTGTCGTCCACCTTTCTATTGGATACCTGGGGTCGGCTTCGCTGGTATAAGCTGATCGATCCTATGGCAATACCCGGGCAAGCCGGAGCACCCGATAAAGAAATTTCCTCGCTTTCAACTGGGTTATTCATTTTCGCCTTCGTAAACCTCTCCAAAACCGTTTTCTATTAACTCTGTAATGGCTTCTAATGCTTTTTTCTCATCGGGACCTTTTAGTTCTAACTCCAACTCAGCCCCTTTTTCAGCTGCCAGTGTCATTACACCGAGGATACTTTTACCATTTACTTGGTAACCATACATATGAATATAAAAATCTGACTCAAATTTTGACGCCAATTTTACCAGTGCGGCAGCGGGACGGGCGTGCAAACCGGCATCATTAACAATAGTAACTTTCTTTTTTATCATTTTAGCGTTCTTTTGAAATTAAGATGCCAATAATTGAACTAACTATCCATATCAGTTATCAGTGGCTGCGGAATTAGTTATTAAAGGTCATTTATTTTAACAGCATTTCGAAAATCAATACGCTCTTAATTCAGTACTTACGCTACAAAAATAATTTGCTACCTGTTTTACTGATTTTACTGAGCACTGTCTGCTAACCACTGTGAAGTGTATGTTTCTTTTATTAATTTGTGTCTCATTTTTATTGAACCAAATAATATCAAAGCTAGATGTCCGTAACAAAAAAAGATGTCGATTACGTAGCAGACCTTGCGCGGCTGCAACTTACTGAAGAAGAAACCGAATCACTGGCAAGTGATATGAATCAGATCCTCGATTATATGACTACCCTCGAGGAAGTTGACACAAGTGATGTAGAACCGCTGGAACATGTTATAGATCTGGAATATCGCCTGCGGGATGACAAAGCTAAAGCACCCCTTTCTCACGAAGATGCCCTTAAGAATGCTCCTGATGCTGATTCCGACTATTTCCGGGTACCACGAGTTATTGAGTAATTGTAGATTGATGATTCCTGATTTTCGACTTTTACGGCATGCCTCCTTAAATATCAAAAGATAAATTCACTTTGAGTTCAAAAAAGCAGAACCGCTCCCTAAAAGAAGATTTTATCTCTCGTCTATCGAATAAAAAACAACATGCCATTGCGCTGGCTTTTCTTTTTGTCCTCCCCCTAATACTTTATTCAGCTATCTTTTTGGGAGATAAACAATTTATGGGCAGTGATGAAATCCAATGGCGCGCCAGTGCGCAATCCGTAGTTGAGCATATAGAAAAATATGATGAGCATCCTCTCTGGGTATCCAACATGTTCTCAGGGATGCCTTCGACGGTAGTTCACAACCCTTCGCCTCCTCCCAATATTGATACTTTTATAAAATGGATTTCAGGCTCTGCACAACCCTTGTTTTATTTCTGGGTACTACTTAGTGGGGCGTATTTCTTTTTTGTAATACAAGGTATGCGACCTTTTGCATCAGCCCTGGGTTCTATCCTCATAAGTTTTACAACTTATCTTCCAATTATTTTAGAAGCGGGACACAACAACAAGTTTATAGCATTCGCTTTTATCCCCTGGCTGTTTGTCGGATATCTTTTAATTTCCCGATCTAACAAAAAGTTACTTGGCTTTTTTACATTTGCCTTGGCCGTTGCCCTACAGCTCCGCGCCAATCATCCCCAAATAACCTATTACTTTTTGTACCTGCTGGGCTTCTGGTGGATGTACGACAGCTGGCTGTACTATAAAAGGGATCAAATTTGGGAATGGCTACAACGAAGCGGGATCGCGTTCGGCGCGGGTATTTTAGCTATTATCTGCAGCATCGACATGTATTGGCGGCTTTACGAATATTCGCAGTACAGCACGCGAGGAGGATCAACACTGGAAACAGCCGGCAGTGGTAGCGGAGGTTTATCACTCGAATACGCCTTTAGCTGGTCGCAGGGCGTTGGCGAACTGTTAACGTTAATCATCCCAGGCCTGTATG
>CAZYOD010000210.1:3610-4248 GCA_964648635.1 uncultured Balneolaceae bacterium
CGGGTGAAGCATATTGGGGGCCAAAAACGTTCACCAGCGGTCCACACTACTTAGGAGCTATTGCTTTTATTTTGGCACTTATCGGATTCATCTACTATCGGAAAAAAATAAAATATGTCTTTTTTGGCGTCGGCTCACTTACTCTCCTTTTTTCTCTGGGTAGTAATCTTCCGGTTATCAACGAATTGGCCTTTAATTACCTGCCCTTCTTCAACAAATTTAGAGTCCCGGAAACCTGGCTTATTGCCACCGTTTTCTGTTTTAGCGTGCTGGCCGTGTACGGAATCGAAACCCTTATCAACTTCGCCAAGGACAAGCAAAAAACGGTTAATGAACTATTTCTTCCGCTGGGAATTGCTCTGGGGATAGGTGTCATTTTTGCCCTGGGAAGTAACGCCCTGCTTTCTTTTGAAAAGCCCGGAGAGTTTCAGCAGTACGCTCAACAGCTGGCACAGCAAAACAATGTTTCGCCGGATAGTCCCCAGGTGCAGCAAAGAGTACAAAGCTACATTAACACCCAATTAAAACCCGACCGTAAGGACATGGCGGGCCGTGATTCAATGCGTTATCTCATTCTGGCACTTTTGGCAAGCGGACTTATTGTCGGTTTTGTCAAGCAAAAAGTAAGCAAGGGATAT
>CAZYOD010000211.1:0-1133 GCA_964648635.1 uncultured Balneolaceae bacterium
ACACCGGCATCAATAAGTTTAGCGATGTTTTCGACATCCGCTTTATATGCCTGAAGTTGACGCTCTCGGAAAATCCGCATTTCTTCGGTGACTTCTTCTATTTTCTCTTCGGATTTAGTTTCCTCATCTTCATCATCCTTTGCGCGCCATTCGGGTTCTTCCGGCAGGTCCACACTTGCCAACACAGGAATATTGCGACGCTTCAGCTCATCAGCCTGGCGATACGCTTCTTTTCCGGAGACAATTACGGCATCAAAGCCCAACTCATCCTGTAACCAGAACAGGCGCTCGATATTTTCTTTAGTATCAACGACAAAATAGAACGGCTGGTCATTATCAATCACCGGGAAAAGTGCTTCGAGCACTTTATTTTGCTCCGGAGCGGGATAGTTGCTAGAGGTCGATGCAAAATAATGTTGCTGCTCCTTAAGCGCATTTGCATCATGAAATAATTGTCGAAATCTACTCATCAATCCCATTGTTGTAGATGGGTAGGTTGCGCCTAATGCTTCTTCAAATTGTGCAAATACTCCGATGCCGCTTTGGAGTTCATTGTCTTTGGTATTCTCTCCATCAACAAAAAAGAGATCAACCTGACCCGGCAACATTTGTCCCTTAGGAGCCAGAGCTGCAGTGGTAAATCCTTGTTGAGGCGCCTTCTTTAAGACCTTTTTATCCCATTCAAAGAGGTCAGCGGGATGCTTTTGAGGCTGAATCCCCGCTCGTTCATACGAGGGATTACCCGGCTCGTCCGGAGTTTTCAGATTCTCTTTAACTTCAGGACTCCCCCAGTGAGAAGAACCATCGATAAAGCCCGGATAAACATGCAGGCTGTCACCGCCATCCCTCACATAAGCATCAAAAGGGATAGAAATGTTTTTGCCGACTGAAGTTATAATTCCGTCACGCCAGACGATAGTGCCGCTTTCGATAGTTTCTCCGTCTGCGGTGTGAATCGTCACATTTTCAAACGCCTCAGCGGGTGAAGATTGTGACCATCCCTGCAGGGAAAATACCATCAGAAGAGCGGTACAAAAAGCACAAATACGCACAAATGTCATAAGAAAGGTATTTATTGATTACGATTAGCTAACAAATAATAACATTTTGAAGATGATTCGAAAGGTGAAAAA
>CAZYOD010000211.1:1233-4231 GCA_964648635.1 uncultured Balneolaceae bacterium
TTTTCCAGTGAAGAAACTCGAATTTGCGTCAGCACTTTAGCAGCTTGGGTACCTCCCATTACGGCAATTTGCGCCGATGGCCAAGCATACATAAACCGCGGATCGTAAGCGCGTCCACACATTGCATAATTTCCGGCACCATAGCTGTTGCCTACTACAATGGTAATCTTGGGTACCGTACTGTTTGCTACAGCATTAACCATCTTTGCACCGTCCTTGATGATTCCGCCGTGTTCACTGCGCTTACCAATCATAAATCCCGTAACATCCTGCAAAAAGATAATCGGTATTTTCTTCTGATTGCAATTCATTACAAACCGTGCAGCTTTGTCCGAAGAATCAGAATAAATAACCCCGCCAACCTGCATTTCGCCTTGTTTAGTTTTGGTTATTTTTCTCTGATTGGCGACGATGCCTACACTCCATCCGTCAATTCGTGCATATCCCGTGATGAGTGTTTGTCCATATCCTTTTTTGAATTCTGTAAACGAATCTTCATCCACAATGCACTCCAAAACCTCATGCATGTCGTAAGGCTTGGTTCGATCATCCGGAAAAACATCAAAAATTTCCGTTACATCACGGGCAGGATTTTTGGGTTCCTTGCGGTTGAACCCGGCTTTATCATACGGACCAAGTTTATCCACCAGATCTCGCACGGTGTGCAGACACTCTTCATCATCCTCCATCTTATAATCGGTAACACCGCTAATTTCGGTATGTGTGGTTGCACCGCCCAGTGTCTCGTTATCTACATCTTCGCCTATGGCTGCTTTCACCAGATAGCTTCCCGCCAAAAATACACTGCCCGTTCCATCTACAATCAAGGCTTCATCGCTCATAATCGGCAGATAAGCACCACCGGCCACACAGCTGCCCATGATAGCCGCTATTTGTGGGATCCCCTTGGCACTTAAAACAGCATTATTTCGAAAAATTCGCCCAAAGTGTTCTTTGTCGGGGAAAATTTGATCCTGCATCGGCAGGTAAACCCCCGCTGAATCTACCAGGTAAATGATCGGCAAATTATTTTCGAGGGCAATTTCCTGGGCTCGCAGGTTTTTCTTGGCCGTGATGGGAAACCAGGCCCCAGCTTTTACGGTGGCATCATTGGCAACAATCACACAGTCGCGTCCGGATACCGAACCGATTCCTGTAACAACACCTCCGGATGGACAACCGCCCTCATCTTCATACATTTCATATCCCGCCCACAGTCCCAGCTCATATAACCGGCTATCCTCATCAAGAAGCATATCAACGCGTTCCCGTGCGGTAAGCTTACCTTTCTTGTGCTGCTTTTTAATCCGTTTTTCGCCTCCACCCTTTTTAATCTCAGCCTCCGTTTCATTTATTTGACGAATAAGAGATTTTAAGTCTTGAGGAACAGTAGAGTTTGATTGTTGCGAGCTCATAAAAGTGCCTTTTTTTCAAAATACTAGTTGTAATTCCAAAGCGTTTCAAAAATAACGAAATTTAGCAATCGCAAAAGTATTGATTGTGTTTATTTCGCCTTAAGTTCATTAATTTATCCTCTTTCTGAGATCATTAACTGTTAACCAACCGAATATGACGTGGCAAAAATAAAACAACAGCTTGCAGCGGCGCTACTCCTTTTATTGTTCTTAGGATTGGGATCAGATTTATGGGCGCAGCGAAATGTGCAATACCGGGATCTGGTAAATCGAAATCAGCAGCAGCCGCTTTCTTTTGATTTTATAACATTACCCGGTGATAAGAAGAACAGTGTTAATTTTACATCCATTTTTAGCCTACCATACAGTTACCTGCCTTTCAAGAAGGATAGTCAGAGATCATCCCGAAAACAATTTTACAGTACAGCCAATTTGAGCCTGGAAGTATTCAAGTCCGAAGATGTTAATAACAAAAGGAATAAAAATATTTCGGTAGAAGGTCTTGAACCGGCGGGACGTGCTTTTTGGTCGGACACCGCTTTCACAGATTCATACGAGCTCAGTCAATCAAAAAAAGAATATTTGAGCGGTTTCCTGCAAGTCTCGTTACAGCCCGGAAATTACAACTATGTCTTACAACTCAAACGAGGTGAACAGACCGAAAGTCGGATATCAAGGACTCAGAAAGTGCACATTGAACCTTACGATCAAATGAAAACCGGCAATGTGGTTTTAGGCAAAGAGCTGGCAAAGGATCGGAAAATACCTCGAATGCATATTAATAATATGGGTACTAATGTGAAATATGCGAAAGATTTTTATGCACTGGCTTATATCCCGGATTATAAAGCTGATGCTACCTACTCTTTAAATGTTACCAGCTTAAATGTCTCAAATGAGGATACAAGCAAACAGAGTCAGACGTATTCTCAAAAGCTTGCTGAGGATGACATAAGAACTGAATTACGACCGCAGATTGGTTCTGAAAACGGCAAAAACTATCTGGATCTGGTTTCCTCGGATAACGGATTTGCCTATGCTCTGGTAAAAATTCCAAACAGCAACTTTCCCAATTCGCTTTATCGGTTAACGATCACAGAAGACAATCAACCAAAACCGGTATCCCAGGGTACCTTTCGATCGCTATGGATAGACATGCCTACAAGTCTTCTTAGTCTGGATGTGGCTATAGATATGCTTCATTTTATTGTCGATAAAGAGACAATTAAGAAGCTGTCTAACGGCACAAAGGCAGAACGCGAGAAAAAATTTCGTGACTTTTGGAAAAAACGCGATCCTACCCCTGAGACCCAGTACAATGAACTTATGGCCGAATATTATCGACGGATCGATTATGCCTACGAAAACTTCACGACAGAAAACGTTGTAGGTTATGAAAGCGATCAGGGTGAAATCTATATTAAGTTTGGTCCACCCAAAAACATTGAACGTAAGTTTCCTTCGAGCGGAGCAACGAGAGAAATATGGACCTATCCCAATCGAAAGTTTGTGTTTAGAGCTACCACCGGATTTGGCGATTTTCAGCTAGTTTCAGATCAATCGCGATAATAAATTGATAATAA
>CAZYOD010000212.1:0-1893 GCA_964648635.1 uncultured Balneolaceae bacterium
GATTGGGCGCTGGCGCTTCTTTGGATCATTGCCGCCTTCTTTCTGTTCCAGTTTACTGCATCAGTGGTTGCACTGGTGTTGGTCATTGCACAGGAAGGGCTGAGCTCTGATCCTGCACAGATGATGAAGCGGCTGACAGATAACATGGACCTTCTTTTTATTGGTAATTCTACCGGACAGATTCTGTTTTTGGGGTTGGCTACCTGGTTTTTTAGCCGATTACACACTTCAAAGCAGGAACGTCCAAGATTTCTCCGGATTATAGCTCATGATGACACGCTCCAAAAAATCGCCCTTACGTTTTTACTTATTATTGCCGTTCAGCCGGTTATCTGGTTTTTGTCGTGGCTAAACGCATTAATCCCTGTTCCGGAGGTATTTAGCAACATGCAAAATACCCAAATGGAAATGATCGAACAGTATTTGCGTGCCGACCATCTTATGCTGATAACCCTTTTTCACGTAGCCTTGGTGCCGGCGATTTGCGAGGAAGTACTTTACCGAGGCTATGTTTTGAGTGCCTTTCAAAAAAGCTGGGGGATATGGCCGGCCATCATTATTTCAGGGTTACTTTTTGGACTCTATCATGTGCAGCTTAGCAACCTCATTCCTCTTGCTACGTTGGGGATGCTTTTTGCTTATGTTACTTGGGTTTCGAAAAGTATTTATCCGGCGATTGTAGCGCATTTGGTAAATAACGGTGGAAGCGTGGTGATGGGCACCTATTATCCCGAATCAGCATTTGCTGAAATTACTCCCGAAAGCATGCCTCCATTGTGGGCAGTAATTATAGGTCTCTTAATTACTTCTTATATTGTATATTGGATGTATAGGCAACACACCAAGTCATCAGAAGGAGGTTATTATGCTTAAAGGTTCAGAACCAAATGACATCGACAACTGGGTTTGCGTAATGGAAGGCGGCACCGAATATGGAGTAGAAATTGCTAAAAATTATCTTTCAGATCAGGATATACCCGCAAGTATTCTTTCTAAACGGGATTCATCATTTAGTGTAAATTTTGGTGAAATGGGAATGGTTTATCTCTATGTTCCGAAGGAATACGAGGAGGAGGCCCGTGAAGCACTTAAAGAATTTGAAATTCCGGATGATGCTGATAATGAACAAGAATAATTATTTGTGAGTGAACTAACCAAACGTATCCTTTTTGCTGTCCCTGCTGCTATTTTCTTTTTATATGTTACCTGGATAGGCGGTCTTTATTTTGTCGGTCTCATTACCATCATAGCGATGTTCATTCAACGGGAATTGTCGATGATGAGCGATGCCGCCGGGTATAAGCCAGATGATTTTTTCCCATATACCATTGGACTGTGGTTATTATTGATCCCGTTTTTACCTCATCCTTTTATAATAGGCATTGTCATTTTTCTTCTGTTTGTAGCTATTCAAATATTTAAAACGGGAGATCGCGCACTCCGGGAGTTGGTCTCTACATTCTTCTGCGGCATTTATGCACCTCTTGGACTTCTGACTTTAATACTTGTTAGAGATTTTGGTGATTCCGAAACCGGTTTTGTGCTTACTATAAGCTTATTGTTGATGGTTTGGGGCAATGATATTTTTGCCTATTTCGGAGGTAAAACATTCGGAAAAAATCTTTTTGCCCCTACGGTAAGCCCGAACAAAACATGGGAAGGTTTTTTCTTTGGAATTTTGGGTGCCTTCGTCGGTCTCTTTCTCGTGATATATGCAATTCCGATGGATTTTCCCGCTTCCGTTTTGGCCGTAGCTCCGGCTGCTCTGCTGATCAGTGTATTTGGACCTTTGGGCGATCTGACTGAAAGCCGAATCAAAAGGGCGGCGAATGTGAAAGATGCCTCCGATATTCTACCGGGTCACGGCGGATTCTTTGATCGGTTTGATGCCCT
>CAZYOD010000212.1:1993-4220 GCA_964648635.1 uncultured Balneolaceae bacterium
GCCGAAACTGTTACTGCCTTTATAAATGGATTACCGGACTCCTTTTTTGATGAAATTGAATGTGCTGAACAACTTACTGAAAAGCTGAGCGAAGACTTAGCAAAACCTGTGCAATCAGCCAAATCAGCGGTAGAGATGGCATGGCTGGACTGGTGGGGCAAGTCGCAAAATCAGCCGCTTTGGAAGTTATGGAACGCTCCATCTCCAAAAACCCCGCCCACTTCCTACACCATCGGGCTTGATGATATTGAGGTAATGCAAGAAAAGGTGAAAGCGGCGAAAGATTTTCCAATTCTCAAAGTTAAACTGGGGACGGATAGAGACCGTGAGATTATAAAAGGAATACGGGAAATTAGCGATCAAACGATACGCGTTGATGCCAATGAAGGATGGGACAGCTTTAAAACGGCGAAAGAGCAGATCTCTTTTCTGGCCAAGCACAATATTGAAATTGTAGAGCAGCCGATGCCCGCCGGGATGAAAGATGAGATGCGGAAGCTAAAGCAATGGTCGCCGCTACCGTTAATGGCGGATGAAAGTTTTAAGGGAAGTGAAAAGTTGGAAGATATTGCACAGATGTTTGACGGTATCAACATTAAGCTATCAAAAATTGGAAGCTTGGTTAAGGCCCGCAAAGTCATAGAGCAAGCGCGCAGTTACGATTTGCAAGTTATGATCGGCTGTATGATAGCCAGTTCGCTGAGCATGTCAGCCGGTGCGCTTATCGGTACGTGGGCAGATTATGTAGATTTGGATGGCTCCTTACTGATTGAAGACGATCCTTTTGAGGGGCTAACTCTGACAGAAGGTAAGAAGGTTGTACTGGCAGAAAGTCCGGGGCTATCAGTTCAACCAAAAGACTAATTTTGCTGTACTGTCTCCGGTTGATTTGACGGTTTCAAAATCAGAATAAAGGCTCCGATAATCATCAAAATTAAAACAACGTTTCGGATTAATGTGAACTCAAGTCCCGAAGCAAAGCCGAAAGCCCCAAAACAACCGCAGCTCTCTATACTCATTCCTTGAAAATAGAAGTAGGAGAGCGCCACAGAAAAACCGGATAAAAGTGCTAAAGATCCTGATAACGCCCATATTAGTTTTCTCCCCCAAAGCAGAAAAGCACCTAAAATGAGTTCAAAAATTGATGTAGTGGTCACAATAAATCCCGCGTATTCGATCAGCCAGTAGAATTCTGTGGCCAGCAGTTCAACTAAGTAGCGGGCATCAGCGCCGTTAATAAGTTTACCGACTCCCGAAACCAAGAAAAGACCTCCCAAAATTATCCTGATAGTTTTAAGTGCCAGACTGGTGTATTGTATATTCATTGGTTAGGTTTGCTTGCTGGGAAATTTCTGATCGTAATCTATTGTTGCAGGTTAAAATAGGAAAATTTTTTTATGAATATTTTAATAACAGGTGGAACTGGATTTATAGGTACCGAATTGAGAAATTTTTTTCTCAGAAAGGGATATCTGCTTACGATAATTACTCGTTCGCCACAAAAGTATGAAAGTGAAACCGCAAAAAATCAACAGTTTATCAGTTGGGATGCTGATTTGGTAGCGGCCATGGAAGAAGCGGATGCGGTCATCAATTTAGTAGGTGAAAATCTGGCAAAAATATGGACTGATGAAGTAAAAAAACGTCTCTATTCAAGCCGCATCGAAAATACCGACAAGCTGGTGGATGCCATTAAACAGGCTGATTCTCCGCCGAATGTAATGATTTCAGCATCAGGAGCCAGCTATTACGGTGATCGAGGCGACGATATCTTGGATGAATCGGAGCCACCGGGCACGGGTTTTCTGCCAAAGCTATGCGTTGAGTGGGAAGCGGCAGCTCATGCCGTGGAAGATGCGGGAGTTCGACTGGTAATTTTTCGCAACGGTGTTGTTCTGGAAAAAGGCGGCGGTGCTTTACAGTATATGTTACCTGTTTTTAAGCTGGGAGGCGGAGGTTCCATTGGTGATGGCACCCAGTACTTCCCGTGGATCCACATGCTGGATGTGTGCCGTGCCACAGATTTTGCGATCGCAAATGAAAATTTATCCGGCCCGTGTAATCTTACAGCTCCCAATCCTGTAACGATGAATGAACTGGCCAAGACGATGGGAGATGTACTGAATCGTCCATCTTTTTTCAGAGTTCCGGAATTTGCTTTAAGGATGGTGTTGGGCGAAGCCTCTGATTCACTGTTGGATAGCCTCAGAACACAGCCTAAAAAACT
>CAZYOD010000213.1:0-4218 GCA_964648635.1 uncultured Balneolaceae bacterium
GCGCCACGGCAAAGTATCAGTGCTGCAGTTTTTCCACAGCATGCGCAGGTTATTGCGGTAATTGTAATACACTTTTCGCGGTGATCCCATCGGCATAGACCCGCCGCCCAGATGATAAACGGTGCTGTGCGGACAAAATCGAACGGAATAACCGGCGTTCCACAGTCTCCAGCAGAGATCAATTTCTTCCATGTGGAATTCAAAATCTTCATCAAACGGACCGACCTGATTAAAAACCTCTTTTCGAACAGCCAAAGCAGCTCCGCTGGCCCATAAAATATCCGTTTCGTTGTTGTACTGACCGGAATCTTTTTCTACAGCATCGAAAATACGTCCCCGGCAAAAAGGATAGCCAAAACGGTCGAGATAACCGCCTGCCGCTCCGGCGTATTCAAAATACTTCGGACGTTCATCAGAAAGCATTTTAGGTTGCACAGCTGCAGTGTTTTCATTCTTTTCGAAGCATTTGTTCAGGCCGTGCAGCCAATTTGGATCCACTCGAACATCATTGTTGAGAAAAAGTAAAATGTCTCCATCGGCATCGGGCACTGCGCGGTTATTGCCCCCGCAATAGCCATAATTTTTATCCAATTCCGCGATTTTTACCTGGGGATAGTTTTCCCTGACCCATTCTTTAGAACCGTCTGTGGAAGCATTATCCGCTAATATGATTTCAAATTGAGTATAGTCAGTGCCCGCAACACTGGGTAAATACTTTTTTAGATGCTCTAATGCATTCCAGGACACAATGATGATACTAAAAAAGTGCATGTTAAATTTTTAATGGTTTAATAAATTGTTTTCTTAGAGTTTTCTGCCAACATTTAATGTAAGTGAAAAACATCCCTATCATTTTGCTGAAAATGATAAAGAATCATCTATGATCAAAGTTGGATTAATTTCGGATACACATTCTTATCTTGATCCTCAGGTTCTTGAATATTTCAATGACCGGGATGAGATTTGGCATGCAGGAGACTTTGGGACGTTGGGCATTGCAGATCAACTAAAAAATATTGCTCCGGTGATTGGAGTCTATGGAAATATTGACGGGCAGGAAATCCGCCAAGAATACCCGCTGCACCAGCGGTTTAACCGCGACGGAATAGATTTTTGGATGACGCATATTGGTGGAACACTCGGCCGATATTGTATTCCTATTCGAGAAGAGATGGAAAAAAATCCTCCGGATGTTTTCATTTGCGGACATTCACACATCCTAAAGATCGGACGCGATCAGGATAAAAATAAAATGTTATTCATTAATCCCGGTGCGGCCGGTCGATATGGATTTCAGGTATATCGAACGTGTGTTCGTTTTACCATCAGCGAGAGCAAAGTACAGGATGTTGAGGTTATCAATTTGGGTAAGAGAGGGGAGGAGTAGAGTCTTGAGTTGTGAGTGGTGGATTTGGTAGTTATTCGAATCTGTTGATAAGTTCCACGGCATGGAAAGCGGAGAGTGTAACCAGCGGAATGCCGCCACCGGGATGTGTGCTGCCGCCCACCAGGTATAATCCCTTAAGTGACCTGCTTTTGTTACGCGGACGCAGAAAAGCAGACATTTTACTGTTCGATGAGATCCCGTAAATACTTCCTTTATTGCTTCGATAACGCTGATAAAAATCCCGAGGTGTAATGCTTTTAGAATAGATGATGTGGTTGCTCAACTTGTCAAGGCCGCGGGATTCAAGAATATTAACAAGTTTTTCTTGATATGCTTCCGTGTGGTTATCCCAATTGTATTGATCGCTTAAATAGGGCGCATTCACCAGTACAAACAAGTTTGAGCCGCCTTCGGGTGCATCGGCCGGGTTTGTATGAGAAGTGTTTGCAATATAAACGGTCGGATCATCCGGCATTACTTTTTGATCAAAAATCTGCTGGAATTCCCGCTGGTAATCCCTCGAAAAGAAAATATTGTGGTGACTCAGCGAAGGATACCTTTTGTCAATGCCGAGCAGTAAAACAAATCCGGATGAAGAGGGCTCCAGCTTTGTAACTTGTTTTTGTGTTAACAGGGACACATCATCGGAGTCAAGAAAATTGAGATAAGTTTCGGCGGAGTCGGCATTGGAAACTACAATATCTGCCGGATAAGAGACCCCGGACTTGTCAATCACCCGCGAAACTGAGCTATTCATTGAAGTAATCTGTTTTACCTCTGAATTATATTTAATGTGGACGCCTAGCTCACCTGCAAGCTTGACTAAAGCGTTGATAAGCGAATACATCCCACTATTGATGTAATAACCACCCAGCGCTAATTCAACATGGGTAATTACATTCAACGTCGCGGGAGCTCGAAAAGGAGAGGAGCCGTTATAAGTAGTAAAACGCTTGAAAAACTGACGAAGTTCGTCGGAGGTAAACATTTGGTTAATCCGCTCTGAAACAGTTTTAAAGGCATCAATTTTAAAAAAATCAATCGGATTTAGTGATCCTAAATCTGATAGACCGTACAGCGGATTAAATAGAAAGGCTTCTTTGGTTCTTTCATAGAGTTGTTCAGAATAATCACTAAACTTTTTATAAGCCATCACATCATCGGGCGCAAATTCTTGAATCTGCGCAATGTTTACTCCCATATCCTGATGACAATCAAACTGTACGCCGCCGGGATAAAAATATCGACAAATAGGGTCGAGAGGACTGATGTCGAGGTAGTTGCGGATATCCTGATTACAAAAGTCGAATAGCTTTTCGAGAATAAAAGGCATTGTCAGAAGAGATGGGCCGGTATCAAACCGAAATCCCTGAGTCCTGATTTCATTTATCTTGCCTCCGGCTTTGCCATTTTTTTCCAGTACGGTGACATCGTGCCCCTGATAAGCTAGCATGCAAGAAGCCGCAAGTCCGCCGAGGCCGGCGCCAATAACTAAAACTTTCACATTAGTCTTTTTTCAATCGCAAGTTTGCCACAGTCTCAATGTGGTAGGTCTGGGGAAACATGTCCACAGGCTGTACATCAAGGATATCATATGCTTCGCTTAGCTCTTTTAAATCTCGTGCCATGGTAGAGCTGTTACAGCTCACATAAACCAATTTGGGCACTTTTAATTCCTTGAGACGATTTACGACATCCGGATGCATACCCGAACGGGGAGGATCGGTGATAAGACAATCAGGTTCTCCAAATTCATCGGTTACTTTTTCGGTAAAAACATCCTTCATGTCGCCTTCAACAAAGGCAACATTTTGAACGTTATTTTCGTCTGCATTTTTCTTTGCATTTTTTATAGCTACTTCTTCTAATTCAATGCCCACAACTTGTTTAGCCTTATCGCTTAAGAAAATACTAAGAGTTCCCACTCCGCAGTAAAGGTCATAAATAACTTCCCCGGATTGTAGATCAGCAAAATCTTTGGCTACTTCGTAAAGCCGCTCGGCTTGACGAGTGTTTGTTTGGAAAAAAGCATTAGCATCGATGTTGAAATGATAAGGTCCGATATGATCAGTTATATAGCCGGGGCCGTGAAGCACCTTTTCATATCGGCCCACAGCTGTCGGGCTACGGGTATCATTCACATTGTTAATAATCGTTGTAACTTCCGGGAATTGTTCTAGCAGAGAATCGGCAAGTTTACCGATAATTCCCTGATCGTCTTGATAAGTGACGATATTTACCATCAGGTCATCAGTATGATAGGACTTCCGGATGACGACATTTCGCATGAAACCCTGGTTGTCAATTCGGTTGAATGGGGGGATATCATGGTCTTTGCACCAGCCGCGAATAAAATCCAGAATTTTATAGGAGATGGGATGCTGAAGGTGACATTCACTAATGTCGAGGATCTTATCAAAACGTCCTGGAGCATGCAATCCCGCGGCAAAACAGCGATCGCTGACGAACTCATCCCGATTAATTTCTTCGCGACTCAGCCACCGTTTATGACCAATGGAATACTCCATCTTGTTGCGATAGTAGAAAATGTCTTCACACCCAATTGTTTCGTTGACTTCGAGGTGAGTTAGCCCGCCAATACGATGCATGTGATCACGCACCTGCTCGCGTTTAAACTGCAGCTGGTGTTCATAAGTCACGTGCTGCCAGTTGCAGCCACCGCAATTTGTCGCATGCTGGCATTTGGGCTTTATCCGATTTGCACTTTCTTCTAAAACCTCCAATAACTTAGCTTCGCGGTAATTCTTTTTCTTTTTGATGATACGTGCCTTAACGCGATCGCCGGGGGCGGTATTGGGTACAAAAACCGC
>CAZYOD010000214.1:0-4185 GCA_964648635.1 uncultured Balneolaceae bacterium
AAAGTAAGACCGTTGTCATGACTCTTCCTTACGAAATTGAGTGAGAATTTCTATCACCAGACCATTATCTTTGGAGCGAATAATTTTTGGAACTGAATGGATTTAATTCATGGCGCAACCGACGTTTAGCACACATGTGGGAATGGTAGACATCCTACCCGACGAAGTAGGAAAATGGCAAGCACTGGAACGCATCATCCACGAAGAGGCGAAAAAGTTTAACTTTGAGGAGATCCGCACGCCCATCATGGAGCAGACCGAACTTATTGCTCGCGGCGTAGGTCAGCTTACAGATATCGTCTCCAAAGAGATGTTTGCCTTTGAACGCGGTGAGGATCAATATGTACTTCGTCCCGAGTGTACCGCGCCCGTAGCACGTGCTTTTGTTGAACATCACCTGGAACAACGCGGCGGCACGCAGAATTTGTACTATATCGGACCCATGTTTCGCGCTGAAAAACCGCAAAAGGGTCGACAGCGCCAGTTCCACCAGTTTGGGGCCGAAATTATAGGCGCCGATGATCCCGCTGCCGACGTCGATATCATCGCACTGATGATGTCTATTTATGATCGCATCGGCATCAGCAATACTACGCTAAAAATTAATTCTGTCGGTGATCCGGAAAGTCGTAAAGCCTACACCGAAGCTCTTAAAGATTACTTTCGACCAAACCTGTCAGAGATGAGCGAAATCTCTCAAGATCGTTTTGAAAAAAATCCCCTGCGGATCCTCGATTCGAAAGAAGACGAAGATCAGCCGTTTATTGAAGACGCACCAGTTATTACTGATTTTCTGACAAAAGAAACGGCGAAGCATTACGATCGCGTAAAAGAGCTCTTGCAAGAACTCGATATCTCCTTCGAAGAAGATCCGCACCTCGTACGCGGACTCGATTACTACACGCGTACCGCTTTTGAACTTATCAGTCCAGATTTGGGCGCCCAAGATGCCCTCGGCGGGGGCGGACGCTACGATCTGCTTATTGAAGAAGTTGGCGGTCAGTCCACGCCTGCCGTCGGTTTTGCAGCCGGAATGGAGCGCCTGCTCATCGCCTGCGAAGAACTGGGCATCGATCTCGTTGAAGAAGAAATGCTCGATGTGTACATCGTTACGCTGGGCGAAGAAGCACGAAAATGGGGAATGAAACATTTGCCGAAACTGCGCAATGCAGGACTTTCAGCTTCCATGGATTATATCGGTCGCTCCATTAAAGCACAGATGAAAGACGCCGACCGCGAGAATGCGCGTCATGTTATCATAGTGGGCGGGAACGAACTGGCGGAAGGCAAGTTTACTTTGCGAAATATGAAAGCCAGTGAGGAAAATGCTTATACTTTTGAAGAGATCCTTAATAAGTTAACCAACTAAGATCAAGCGCATCTATGAAGAACATAAAATATTATCTCATAGGTGCTCTGGTTTTTGCGGTCGCTATTATTGCCTATCATTTCTATGCCGCTTCCCAAGCTGAACAGCAGATCGATGACGCTATTCAAGAACAATTAGCTGACAATGATACAATTTCTGTTCAGTATTCCTCAATCGACGTGCCGCCTTTCGGGGGATCCGTATCCATACAGGATCTGACTTTCATCTTCGGAAATCATATTGAGCGTGCAAACAACCTACAACTCGAAATCAGTTACTTCGATTACCTCAATATTTATTTTGGTGGAATTCGCTACGGTTTAGACCACCTTGACAAGGCTGATATTAAGCTAGCAAATCCCTCTTATACAAACCGAAACACTCGTAACGAAATTAAGGCAGACACGCTGACCGTTCAATACAGCGGCAACGTTTTGGATGGACTGTTAAGTGCGATTAATGTTACTCCTTTTAACAATGATCATGCTATTGAGGCATACAGCAGTAACCTGACAATCTCGTTGCCCAAGACATATCTTACCAAACTGAAGGCAGAAGAGTTTACCTATGCAGGAAAGATATCCACAGGGAAAAGAAATTTCTGGTTAGAGGGAAGTCACCAATTCCAGATGGATTCATTAATGTGGACGCCCTCTGAAACTTTTCTGAACAGGTACAGCTTTTTTATTAAAGGATTTGGATACACAACTGGTGTTATCCCCTTTCAGTCCGCACAATTACAAAGCGCTCCTGTCTCACAAAAAGAATTGCTGCAAATAGAATCTTCTATCAAATCTGAACTGGCTCTGGTTTCAGCCTCTGGATTTTTGCAGTTACATAATCAGCCGGAATATTCTGAGCTACAGGATATGAACATATCCATTACTGAATTTTCAGACTCATTCAGAAATGTGTTGGGAAATATCGAGCGTCTCTTTTCCATATCTCTTCCCGAATCTGATGACGGATTTACATTGCAAATCGAGGGTACTTTGGCCAACCCCGTTATAAAGCAATAAATTGGCCAAATAAAAAATCCCCGGCATTTTTACATTACCGGGGATCTAATTTCTGCTATTAATTACTAACTGTCAGCCTTGGCCTCATTCCCTTCGGGAACATCGTACGGCTGTTGCGTTTCGGCCCCGTAATCGGGACGCCTGCTAAGGAAGAAATAACCCAGTAATCCACTTGCCAGAGATCCAAGTAAAATTCCCACTTTTGAGAATTCTAAGAACTCAAAGTTATTGGGAAACGAGAGATTGGCAATGAACAGTGACATCGTAAAACCAATACCCGCTAAGAGAGCAACACCGTATACCACTTTCCAAGTTTCTTTGTTATCTGCCAGATTGGTAAACCCAATTTTTGTAAGCAACCATGTAGATCCGAAAATCCCAACCTGTTTACCCACAAAAAGGCCAATTGCGATTCCGTACGTGAGCGTTGATGCAAAAGCAGAATTCATTACTTCGGGATCAAAAACAACACCGGCATTGGCAAATGCAAAAATAGGCATGATGAGGAAATAGACCGGAAAGTGCAGCTTATGTTCGAGACGATGTAAAGGTGACTCGGCATGGCTAACCGTTGCTTCCATGTGATGCAGTGCCTGCTCTTTGGTTACCTGCATTTTATCATTTTCTGCCTGCTTAAACAGATCGAAGCCTTCTTGAGCATACTCTTTGAGTCGTTTCAGGCTCCATCCTCGGGTAGCAGGCATTACAAAACCGATAATAACTCCGGCAATGGTAGCATGAACCCCTGACTTTAATACCGCCCACCACATCACAAAACCGATAATCATATACGGCGAAATTTTGTTAACACCACGGTAGTTGAACAGCATCAAAATAAGCAGGGAGATTCCGGCAATACCTAATGCTATCATGCTTATTTCATCAGTATAAAAGAACGCAATTACGAGCACAGCTATCAGATCATCAACAACTGCAACGGCAGTTACGAATACTTTTGCCCAGACCGGAACTCGCGATCCTAAAAGAGCCAGCACCCCAATTACAAAAGCAATATCAGTTGCAATGGCAATGGCCCAGCCATCCATAAATGAAGTTCCGCCATTAAATCCATAAAAAATTAAAGCCGGTATAATGGCTCCTCCTACTGCAGCGACTGCCGGGAGCAACGCCGACTGCATTGTGGAAAGCTCCCCGTATTTCAGTTCCCGTTTTATCTCTAAGCCAATAAGCAGAAAGAAAACGGCCATCAAGCCATCGTTAATCCAGTGGTGGATCGATTCATCAATCATCAAATCCCCAAAACCTAACACAATATGGACTTCCATGAGATGATGATACCATTCCTGCAGCGGACTGTTTGCTACAATTAGGGCAAGGACAGTTGCCAGTAAAAGCATTATCCCTGCTGCTGAATCTTTTGCGAAGAAACCTGTAATCCTATTTGCTATGCTATTGTTACTCACTTTTAACTAACTTTGTTTGAAATTTGACTCGATTATATGATTAAACTTATTCTTCTGAAGAATTACGCCACTCCTTAATCTGAGTGATATCTTCCGCCTGACCGATAATCGATAGCACATCACCTTCTTCTAAGATGGTATTACCGTGCGGAATTTTAATCTCACCGTTGCGCTTCAGTATAGCTATCAAACTGTCACCGGGCAATTCGATTTCTTTAACCGACTTGCCGATAACTTTTGATGTACCATCGGATAAGCTCAGGGAAATATTAATAAATCGTTCATCCCGAAGCAGTATTTCTCTAAGTTCACCTTCATTTTTCGCTGTTTTCCAGCGATCCAGAAAATGACTGCTATCCACCATTTCTGCCAG
>CAZYOD010000215.1:0-4175 GCA_964648635.1 uncultured Balneolaceae bacterium
CACACGCTTTCCAAGCGTGCGCCTTCGACCGCTCGGCCACCTCTCCAAAGAAGAAAGGCAAATATAGACTTATTTTTGACTCATATCAACGCTAAAATCCGAACGTAAAAATCTGCCTTGAATACGCCTTCACTACTTCTCCCTCATTCTTTGCAGGACGAAATTTCCACTGCAGTGCGGCATTGAGCGTGGCCTCCGTGAGTCCGTAATCGATAGTATTTACTTCCCTGGCCTCTCCTGTTTTTCGATCATAAACGCGGATTTGGGAGATACTTGCCTCCTCAACACGACCCTGCTTATCCACTAAAAAACTGACCCAAATTTCTGCCTTTAAATTTGCCTGCTTGGCGGCTTGCGGGACGGTGGGTTCCACAATATGAATAATTTGGGGCGATACCTGTGGACTCGACACCGGCTCATCGGCCTCACCCCGACTCCCCACCAACGCCACTGAGAGTGAATCAGAATATTGGCTGACATTGAGATCTTCGAGTTCAACAATTTCTTCTTCAATGATCTCATCATTCGGTTCCGGAATCGGAATCTGCGGCTTGGGCGGAGGCGGCGGACTACTTTGCTGCTTTGTTCGTACTACGTCTTCCAGCGAGATTGCATTTTCGGTAAAATGAATGTCATCATAAGGGTTCCGTGGATTTTCGGAGAGAGGCCAAAGATTAAAAAAACCAAGTGCAATAATTTCGGCTGCCACTATAGCCGCCATGATGCGGATCCGATACCTTGTTTCACTGCGTTCGTTATGTCTTTGTCCACTACTCAAATTTTATTCCGGCTAAAGATTAATGATCGGACTGCAGTGACAACAACTCTTGCTCTATTAACGAAAAAACAGTGTCTTTTAATTCTTCTTCGGATTTAAAATCATCAGGCGCTATGGGATCCAAAACCGAAACTTTAAAGTGCTGGCGATAATTGACTTTCCAGCTCCCTGAAGGCATCGCCCCGTGTCCACCCTCTAAAACGACCGGAAGAATGTTAAAATTATATCTTTTTGCCAATTTAAAAGCTCCGTTTTTAAACGGTTTCAGCTCACCTGTTTGTGTCCGGGTGCCCTCAGGAAAAATCATTCCCGGTATCCCCTGCTGAATAGGTTCTACCAGTTTATCGATCTTTTTAGCAGATCTCATACTCCGCCGGTCAATAGCAATTTGCCCTGTCATATAGATGATCCATCCAAAAATAGGGATTTTAAACAGATCTTTCTTGGCCACCCATTTCATAGACCAGGGCAACAGGTATAACAGCGGCAGATCCAAAAAGCTCTGGTGATTGGCTACCACTATGGTCGGGCGGGATATTTTATCGGGGTCTCCGCCTTTTATCGAACATTGCCAACCGGGATTAACTTTCAGCATTACCCAACTCAGCCATTTTAATACGCTGTTAGGAATTTGATTATATCGATCAAAAGGAGCTGTAAGAATATACAACACCACTACAACCACAAAGAACACGTGAATGCAAATGGCCCAATATATCCAAATAATGATGCTGAAAATCGTTCTCATGACAGATAACTATGAATTAATTTCTTGCAGCACTTTTCGGATAAATCCATCATTATCTTTTAACCTTTGTTCAGCCTCTTCCCTGTCCAAATCCCCAAGTAACATAACCAAGGCAGTTTTAACATGACCGCCGGCTGCTTCTAAGCTCTGCTCTGCCTCCTCATAATCAACATCGGCAAACATCATTACGATTCGCTTTGAGCGCTCCTCCAGCTTTTTGTTGGAAAGCTGAAGATCCACCATCACGTTTTCATATACTTTTCCGCGGCGGATATTTGCTCCCGTGGTAAGCATGTTGAGCACCATTTTTTGAGCCGTGGCACTTTTCATTCGGGTACTGCCCATGATAACTTCGGGACCCACAGGAATATCGATCAGCACATCTACATCGATTGTTATCTGAGATCCGGGGACGGTGGTAACAAAAATAGTATGGCATCCTTTTTCCCGAGCCTCTTTTAATGCACCGTGTACGTACGGTGTTCGTCCGCTGGCCGCAAGTCCGCAGACAATATCATCCGAAGACAGATTGATATCTTTCAGCGCTTCTCGTCCATTTTCTTCGTAATCTTCGGCCCCCTCCTGGGCTTCGAACATGGCTTCTTTTCCTCCCGCTATAAGCCCAACAACCTGACTGGGATCAGATCCAAAGGTCGGCGGACACTCAGATGCATCCAAAATTCCCAGACGTCCGCTGGTTCCTGCCCCGGCATAGATAAGCCGACCGCCTGAATCAAAAGCTTCTTTTATAAAATCAATAGCACGCGCAATCTCCGGTAGCTTCTTTTCCACTTCTGTGGCTACCTTCTGATCTTCGGCATTTATCAGACGGGCTATCTCAAGGGAATCAGCCAAATCTATTTCACGCGTAGCTGCATTTCGCTGTTCCGTATCTAAGCTTTTTAACTGATTGAAAAGCTGTTCTTCGTCTTTTTTCACTTTGAGAATATGATATTAAAGATTCAATAACTTCGTTTCATATGAGCCAGTTCAACTGCATAAATGTACAATTTGACTCCCACTCGGGGAGGTCCTATCGATTGCACCTCGTCCTGACAACAGAGGAGAGATTGTTTAGTACTAAGCTAAAATAAAAGAATTGAGTAATCATTTCTTACCGATGGGACCGAGATGAGTATTCATAAAAAAATCGGAGAATTTTAATCCGTACCCGAAAATGCGATCCATCGAAGCGTGACCAAAAAGAATAATTCCGGTTAGCATCAGAATCTGTTCTCCGGCAAAAAATCCCATCCCAAAGACCACAACTGCTATGCCCTTGTGATGAAAAATATTATACAGAAAAGCCCCAATCCGCGGATTTAAGGTATACCCTACCATCGAGATATCGGGAGTCAGCAGCAAGAGCGGGAACCACCACCATACAAAATTCAGCTGCACGAATAATAGTATCGACAGCAAAAACATCCCCAACTCTTCGAGCTTAATGGCTTTTTCCATATCACTTTTTGAAGCTGCGGCGTTTCCACCACTCGGAATGTACGCCATCTGTGCTATGGTTAACTTTTTGTACCTCGTCCTGTCCTTCATCTTCCAGCTTCAACAGCGCGGCGGCCAACGCTTTCACCTGATCCTTGTCAGTAATTTTACTATCCAGTTTGTCGCTACTAAAATGATCCTGAACAAAATGGGTGTCATAATTCCCTGAAGTAAATGACTCATGAGTGAGCACATATTTACAAAACGGAATGGTAGTGCGACAGCCGGCAATTTCATATTCATCCAGCGCCCGAAGCATCCGCTTAATAGCATGGTCCCGATCGTTTCCATAGGTGCAGAGCTTAGAAATCATCGGGTCATAATTTATCGTCACCGCCTGTCCTTCCTCTACTCCCGAATCTACGCGCACGCCGTTACCGGCCGGAATGCGGTGCTTTGTCAGGGTGCCTGTACTGGGTAGAAAGTTATCGCGCGGATCTTCGGCATAAATACGACATTCAACGGCATGGCCATTTATCTGCACATCATCCTGGTTGATCGGCAGTTCTTTACCTTCAGCCACTAAAATTTGAAGAGCCACCAGGTCCAAACCGGTAATAAGTTCGGTTACGGGATGTTCAACCTGTAATCGCGTATTCATTTCCAGGAAATAAAAATTGCGATCAGCATCCACCAAAAATTCAATCGTACCCGCTCCCACATAATCAACGGCTTTAGCGGCAGCAATCGCGGCCTCAGCCATTTCAGCACGCAGCTCGTCGGTTAGGATTGAGCACGGCGCTTCCTCAATTACTTTTTGATGTCGCCGCTGAATAGAGCATTCGCGGTCAAAAATGTGGAGCGTGTTACCGTGCTCATCCGCCATAATCTGAAACTCGACATGGCGCGGCTCCACCAGATACTTTTCGATATAGACGCGGTCGTCCCCAAAAGCATTTCGCGCCTCGGACTTAGCCGCTTTAATTCCTGATTTAAACTCATCTTTGTTATCGACGATGCGCATGCCTTTTCCACCGCCGCCGGCCGCTGCTTTTACCAACACGGGATAGCCGATATCATCAGCAATTTTTTCGGCTTCGTCGATGTCTTCAAGTTCCTTTTTGGTTCCCGGCGGAAACGGCACATCCGCCTTACTCATAATTTCGCGAGCGGCCGTCTTATCCCCCATCGACTTAATGGCTTGGGCAT
>CAZYOD010000216.1:0-4166 GCA_964648635.1 uncultured Balneolaceae bacterium
GGAATTTAAAAAAGACCGACAGAGTAACAGACAACTAGAATTCTCCCGGGACATAGAAATTCATAATGTTACTTATACCTATCCGGGTGGCGATGAGCAGGCACTTAATAATATTTCCATCACAATCCCAAAAGGAAAAGCTATAGCCTTTGTTGGATCTTCAGGGGCAGGAAAAACTACGATGGTAGATCTTATTTTGGGATTATTAAAACCCCAAGAGGGACATATTTTTATTGATGGTAAAGATGTTCGAAACAACTTATCTGCGTGGCAGAGGAGTATCGGATATATACCTCAATCGATATATTTGGCGGATGAAACTCTCCGGCGAAACATCGCTTTCGGTCTACCTGAGCACGAAATTGAGGATTCGAAGGTTAGACAAGCTGTACAATTGGCTCAATTGGATTCAATGGTAAAGCGATTACCAAATGGCCTTGAGACGATCGTAGGAGAAAACGGAACGCGCTTATCAGGAGGACAGCGACAAAGAGTGGGTATAGCCAGGGCACTGTATTCAAATCCGGAAGTACTAGTGATGGATGAAGCGACTTCTGCTTTAGACAATATTACCGAAAAGCAGATTACAAAGGCCATCGAATCGCTAAAGGGTGAGCGAACATTAATCATGATTGCACACCGACTTACCACGGTTAAAAATTGCGATGTCCTATACTTTATGGAAGAGGGACAGGTAGTGCAGAAGGGTACGTATAAGGATCTTGTGAATTCTAATATCAGGTTTAGGGAGATGGCACTTGAAAATTAGTAACTCATTCGCCTCTTCTGCGTCCCTTTATAGTGGTTGCTAATTTTCTGTTCTGGTGGAAAATCCTCTTTTTTACCTTATACGCTCTCAAAGAATTCTCCATACACATTGTGCCGATCGCATTGTCTGATGCCATTGAGATAGGAGTCTGTTCTTCCAAAATCTTTTTAGCACCGGCTGAAGTCACAGCGTAAGCGTGGGTGCCATAGTGATATCCCGACATATCTAAGTGTTCTGAGTATGGACGGGGAAATTTGCGTCGGAGTTTTTTAGGGTCATATCGATCAAATCCCAAGGATTTCAGAATTGGATAAGCAATGTAAATCCTCATTTTTATTCCCCATCCCATTACATCAGTATTATAAAGATATCCAAGATAAAGGAGATCCCATTTATCGGGCAGTTCAGAGAGTGCTTTTATCAATTCATCCGTACTAATGTCATCAGCAAGAGATAAGTCGTCTTCTAAAATTAAAGCCTGCTGATAGTTGTTAGCTAAAATATCCTTATAGATTTTAATGTGAGATAAAGCACATCCAATTTCTCCGCGTGTTAAACCTTTTCCAACGGGAATTTTTTGTTTTGCCAGAGTCGAATCGTACAGACCTTGAGATTGGAGTTCGTCTAAATTGATTTTTGATCCGTCTACTCCCCAAAAGATATCATAATTAATGCCTTTTAAAGTTTTTTTTTAAAAGATCGTGCCTGTGACGACTCTGTTTTAGGGTAATCACATAAATTTTATCAAAAAAATCATTTAATATGCTGGTGAAATTTCTCTGTGACGACATCTATAGATCTCAATTTCTAAATGTTAACGAGTGAAACTTTAATAGTTAAAGAGCTCAAAATCCTGGTGATAAACTCTTGCTACTTTTTCAAGAGATTCTCTGGAGTAAAAATCCTCCCATTTTGTGTTGTCCGGCCTACCTTTATTATTAACTGCCAGATTGTTAGGTACTCCCAAAGTGTTACACACTTTCTCAAAATCTGTATCAATTGTTTCTACTTTCCCGATAAAATCCACCTCCGGTTTTAAATCAAAATCACAAATAAAGTAGTATTGAGGTTTAAAATGAGTATAACTCCAAATCGTTGTTTCATCTAACCACTCTTTTACAAATTCGTTGAAGTCGTCGAATTGTGATAAGTTTTCGGAGGCCCATTTTCGGTCTTTTTCATTAAATCCACCATCTTTTAAAAAACGATAGGCTGAAATAAGCCTTGAATATGGATTGCGAACAAAAGTGAACGTATAGTATTGTTTAAATAAAGCAGGGCCGAAGATTCGTTTATACGCGTGCACAGTTCGGTGTCCTCCTCCGTAATTACCAAAAAGTGCTTTATTTATAGATACACCAGCTGCCTTTGGAATATGCACATAAATGCATTGTAGCTGATCAAAGCCCTTAAGCGAATATTTCCCTTTTTTATTCCTTAGTTGATTAAACTCTCTTTTATTCTTCCAATGTGATAATTGACAGATAGCATCATCAACCAGCTCTTGTATACTAAAATGCATTGTGATATGATCTCTCCTGAATTCCTAATACCTGCAATATTTATAATTTACAAAAAGTCGCATTCAGTTTCTCTGTTCTTTAAGGAATTTTACTATGCTATCAATTTCACTTGAGGTCAAATTAATTTTTTGCATTTGGGTTCCTGCGAACTTATCCCCGGGATTAGTTAAAAATGATTTCAATAATTGCGTATCCCATTTTTTGGTACTCTCTGTTAAAGTCTGGGAATAATTAAAATTGGCAACACTGCCAACTTCTCTATCCAATAAGTTGGATAAATGCGGTCCAACTTGATTTGTAGGTTTTAAATTATGACAAACGGCACAATTGTGTTGGAAAATTTGTTTTCCGGAAGTATTCTGGATGGATGCTTTTTCTACCAGTTGTTCGTTATCAGCGGTAAATCGATTGAATTTAGCAAGCTCTGCTAATCGTTCCTTTGCCTCAGGAGTGACCTCGTCGGAAATTGGGCCGCCATCTTCGATAATAATTAAATAAGAGTCATCGGTTATAATAGCTAATTTGTCATCAGGCAAAGAAGTTATATCTCGTATACGATGCCCCAGTTCAATTCGCTCATCATAAATCACCCGATTGTTACCATCCGGACGAATTCTATGTAAGCTTTGGTCGCGCATTGTGCCTACCAGCAGATCTCCTTGCCAAAGATTAAATTTATTTTCTTCAATTCTTATTATGCTGCTCGGTGCTATAGATGGAACCCATGTAAAGAAAGGTTTACTGTATTCAGAATGTGATCCCATTGGTTGATTCCCAGGAAGAGTCAAATCGGAATCGTACCAAACTCCGTATGAAACTTTAGGCCAACCATAATTAGCACCTTTTTGTATTAAATTTAGCTCATCGCCACCGGAAGGACCATTTTCAACCGACCAAATGTTTTGCTCTTTGTCAATGTAAAGCCCCGACGGATTTCTATGTCCGGTAGAAAAAATTGTCCATTCGCCTGATTCTTTGTCCATCAATAAAAATTTACCGTACGGATTAGAATCATCCATAGCATATTCAGCTATTCCATTAATTCCGTGGTGATTATAATCGCCTATAGAAACTAATAGGTGTTGGTCATCATAGTTTGCAATCGCTCCACCTGAAATATGTCCCGAATAAGGTCTGGATGCTACATATTTCTCGGGAACCGGATTTATGCAAGGAGAGGCCGTAAAAATAGTTGTCCAATCACTTTTCTGCGTCGCTTTTTGATCATTAACACTTATTTCAACTCGACTGATATTGTGGGTAATGCAATCATTGGCGCTATCATAAGCATTATGGGAAGCATACAGTACAGAAGTTTGGCTATCAACATTTTCCAAATAAGTACCATTGACCCGAAACCACGGTATATAAAAGTCATTATGGTACATATGTCCCGATTGAATAAACTCATAAAAGTTCATTGGGACTTCGGTAATATCACTATTAACAATGCTATAACTATCCAGGTCGTATACATTGACCGAACCTTTATTCGTAACAATAATTATAAATTTTCCTGAGACGGATATTCCACCACCATGCCCACTAAACCCTTCTAAAGGGATTTTTTTTATAAATAATCTTTGTAGAAAGGTTTCTCGAATTTCACCTGCTTCAAGAGAGACAGGTTCATAATGAGTTTCAAAATCGCCAAATGATTGCTCTATATAGTGTTTAGCCGTTAAGATCTGGGGCACTGGAAATTTATTATAAAGTCCCGCTAATAAACCATAAGTAAAAAAAACACATAGTATTCCAAGGTAAATTATTTTCTTTATTGTCGGTTTCAAAGCTGAACCCTCACCCAAAAATTTTGAAAAGCTTTCTTGACAGGAATCTCTCTCTTAGTTAAAAAATTCTATTCCACTTTGTAT
>CAZYOD010000217.1:0-4164 GCA_964648635.1 uncultured Balneolaceae bacterium
AACAGAATTCAGATGCTGCCAAGGTATTGATGATTATTTCCGACGGTGAAAATCACGGCGAATCCTATGACGAAGAGCTGGAACGACTCAAAGATCTAAATGTCTCGGTCTATACCCTGGGTATCGGCACGAGTGCGGGAACGAATATTCCCTTGTATGATGATTCCGGTAACAGGATCGGATATAAAAGGGACAGCGACGGACAAATTGTGACGACCCGGCTTGAGCCGGATGTACTCCAATCTATTGCCAATGACGGGAATGGCCGGTATTACGAGATCCGCAGCGGAGGATCGGGTATTGATCCGTTTCTGGGACGTCTGGATGAACTTCAGCAGGGAGAATTTGCCAGCCAGGAGTATGCCGACTTTAAAAATCAGTACCAGTGGCTGGCGGGAATCGGACTGCTGTTTTTGCTGATAGGAATGGTTTTTCCCGAATTTAAGGTCGGTGATTAAGTAATTGGGAGATTAGGTGATTACAGTTAAAGAATCTTTAAAATATGACTAAATCGAGGGGGTTATGAGACCACACTATAAATTAGATGCTTGGAAAGATTCAATGGATTTGGTTGATGAGATATATAGAATATCCCGGGGTTTTCCGCCCGAAGAAAAGTTTGGTTTAACTTCTCAGATGAGGCGATCAGCAATTTCTATTCCGAGTAACTTGGCTGAAGGAGCCGCACGAAAAGGCCAAGCTGAATTTGCTAACTTTATTAATATTGCAAAAGGATCACTCAGTGAATTAGAAACACAGCTTATCATATCAAAACGACAAAATTATATTGATGATATATCAGAAATAGTCGATTTAATGGCCAAGGTTTCCAGCCAGCTTTCGGGCTTACATAAGCATATCGTCTCAAAGAACACCTAATTTCTCAATCACTGAATAACCTAATCACGAATGATTAAGCTCTTCATTTCCGACATCGACGGCTGCATTTCTACCCCTTTTGAAGCACCCAACTGGGATCTTCTTTCCCAGATCCGGCGGCTCAATCAGCAAAGTAAACACGATATGGCCGTTCCGCCTTTGTCGATCTGTTCCGGGCGCCCCTTTCCTTATGTTGAGGCGGTAGCCCAGTGGCTCGGTCTCGACAATCACGTGGTGTTTGAAAGCGCCGGAATATATGAGCTGTCGACCAATGATATACAGTTCTTGCCGGCCTTTGACGAAGAGGCCGAGCAACAGGTGCAAGAGCTCAAGCAGTGGTTGCGGGATGAAATAGTGCCTCTGCATTCTAATCTGATTATCGAGTTCACAAAGCGGATGGACGCCGGAATTATCCATCTGGATACGAGCGTCATTGACGAAATCTTTCCCCGGGTAGTGGACTATGTTGATGAGCAATATCCAAGATTTGAAGTGCATCGAACCGATGTATCGATCAACATCATACTGGCTAAAAATAACAAGCGGAACGGTATCCAGAATCTGTGTAACATTTTGGGACTGGAACCTTCCGAAGTAGCCTACATAGGGGACAGCAGTGGAGATATACCCGGCTTAAAAATTGTGGGACGCGCCTTTGCTCCGCTAAATGCTTCCCCTGATGTCAAAGAAGAGGCAGAAGTTCTGGACGCTGAAGTCACGGATGCTGTACTGATGGCTTATCGTAGAATCATTCAAGAAAACAGACGCGTGTTATCTGATGTAGGGTAGACTAGAGCTATTGGTGACTGGGTGATTAAGTGACTGAGTGACAAAGCAACAGAGTTGCAAGTTTTCCCACAACAAACGAGGTTATGATCAACGGTGACGTCTATAGCTGGACCGGAAAAGAATCCTTTGCGCACATTGCGATCCTTGCGGTAAAAAGAATGAAGATTACAACGCAGAGCATTGTCTCACCCCCGAAGCAGAGAGGTACTGAAACCGTGAAGTTGGCACGAAAAATTCTCCCTTAACAAAGGGAGTACGCCCATGGTACCTGTCCCGTGTGAGTATTTTCCTTTTCGCCCCATGCGAATTAAAAAAATCACTGCACAATTTCCTTATCCTGCTCCCTCAAAAGCTCAAAATACTGTTCGATCAGCCGCTGAAAATCTTCCGTATACTTCGTGCGGTTCGGATCATTCAGCATCTTACGAACCCGCTGCTGGAGTTCCTCAAGAGTGATATCGGGAGGTACAGCCCGTTCCTTCTGCTCCTCGGCCGTCGTAGCTTCCCGTCGCTCTTCTTTACCGCGTTCTTGAATCGCATCTTCCGCACTCAGCATCCGCGATAAAATATTCTGCTGCCGCTCCATAAGACGACGATCCAGCTGTCCGCCGCGCAGTTCATTAATAGCATCCTCCATCTGTTCCGACATACGTTCCAGTTCGCTGAGCACCCGATCGCCCGATTCCAGGCCGCCCTTTTGCTGCAGTTCTTCCAGCTGTTTTCGGATTTGGTTTTGCTGCCTGGACATCTGGTTGATGCGCTCCATCTGATCCTGCGTCAACCGGTTGCCCTGAATATCATTAATCATATTCTGAATCTCCTCATTCAGCTTCTGCTGTTGTCCCGACATCTGTTTCAGCTGTTCCATAAACTGCTGCATGCTCATGGCGCCGCCCCCGCCGCCCTGACTATTTTGAAGCTGTTCCAGCAGTGAAGCCACCATCGAGGCCAGCTCATTAATCCCGCCGAGAGACTGCCGCTGTGCAAAAGTAGAATTAGACTTATCTCGCTCGGCCAGCATATTTACTGCATTGCCAAGGTACTGCTCAACCTCTGCTTTCTTTTTGTTGATTCGATTTGAAAAGCTCGGTATTTCTGATGATACCTTGAACAGCGAATCCGACAGCATAGAAAACTGTCCCGAAATATTACGCTCTTCTCGCGCTTTATCGGCAAACGACTGGGAGCGGTTCGGCAAAGTTCCGGTCTCTTTGGTAAGCTCCTCCTGGTTGACCGACAAATTGATCAGCGAGTATAAAATATATTCCAGCGCCTGCATATTAACCTGCAATCGCTGCTGATTGAGCTGCTGCTTGGCATCACGCATCTGCCCCGCCATCTGTTCTATCTGCTTCTGTATGCGTTGCTGCTGCTGTTTTGTTTGGGGATCCGTTTGCTGCCCCTGTTGCTTTTTCAGCCGGTCCATATTTTGCCGGAGCTCTTTTTGAAGCTCCTCCATCCGCTGTCCGGCGTCTTGCTGCAGACTTTCGATTTGCTTCCGGGACTTTTGAGAAGCATTTTTATCCAGCTCATCAATTTGTTTTTGAACGTTGTTCAGATCTTCCTGGATCGCCTCCTGTTGCTCCAGGTCTTCCTCAGCCGACTGCTCCGATTCGCTGAGCTGCTTTTCCTGTTCCGACACCTCATCAAGCGAGCGCGCCATTTTCTCCAGATCGCTGTTCAGCTTTAAAGATTTAAACAACTCCAGCGTACGGTTGATACGCTGCTTATACTGTTCTTCATTAAATTCATAGTTTTCGAGCGCCTCCCGCATTTGCTCGGGACTCATTTCACCCAGCGATTTTTGAAGCTCCTCCAAAGCCTTTTGCAACTCCGGATTGTTGATCTCTTTCATCAGCTTTTGGAGCTCGTCATACTTTTCCATTGTCTCCGGCGACATCGCCTGACTGTCCTCGATATCGCGGCGGATTTCCTCAAACTTTTTGTTCAATTCTTCAACCTGCTGATCCACTTTTTTACGTTCTTCCTCAACCTCGTCAAGCTGTTGCTTCTGCTCCCAGTTGGTCTCCGGATTTTGCTTCAGCTGATTTTTAAACTGGTCGTACTCCTGCTGCATCCGTTCAAAAGATTGGGAAAGATCATCCATTGACTCTGATATTTCATTTTCCCGGCTATCCAGCTCATCCATATACTCAGTCATCGATGGAAAAGTGACCGTCATTTTCTGTGATCGTCCACTCTTGGCACCGTTGTAGCCATCATTATCCCGTACCTCGATCCAATATGTAATAACGTCCCGCGGTTTGGGGTTGAGCTTTGGCAGTTCCCAGTTATACATCTCGACCTCATTCATGGCAGGGGTGGGAAGCGATTGAGAGCCTTTTTCGGGATGGTCTGTAAATGCTCTCTGCAACTCAAAATGAAGGGAAGCTCCCGTCAGCCCGAAATCATCACCGGCTTCATATTCGAGCAATAAGTTTTCGGGATTTTTCATTTGGATAGTCTCGGAGGGTTCAATCAGATTTACAAACGGGT
>CAZYOD010000218.1:0-2870 GCA_964648635.1 uncultured Balneolaceae bacterium
TTCACGCCGAACAAATGATTGAATACGGCACCAATGTGGTAGCGGGAGTTACACCGGGAAAAGGTGGACAGACGCACCACGATCTACCGGTTTATAATACCGTTGCCGATGCCGTGGAAAAAGAAGATGCGAACACATCGGTCATTTTTGTGCCTCCCGCCTTTGCCGGAGATGCTATTTCGGAAGCTGCTTTTGCGGGCATCGAAGTAATTATCTGCATTACGGAAGGTATTCCCGTTAAAGATATGATTACGGCCAAACAGATTGTTAACAGCCACGGCGCTACGCTCATTGGTCCCAACTGCCCCGGTGTGATAACCCCCGGAGAAGCAAAAATCGGTATTATGCCCGGCAACATTTTTACGCCCGGCAAAGTGGGACTCATTTCCCGTTCCGGAACCCTAACCTACGAAGCAGTTGACCAGCTGACTAAAGCCGACCTCGGACAAAGCACAGCTATCGGTATTGGCGGCGACCCGGTAATTGGAACCACTCACACCGATGCCGTCAAACTTTTTGAAGAGGATGATGACACGGAAGCCATTGTTTTGATTGGTGAAATCGGTGGAACGGCTGAAGAAGAAGCAGCAGCTTATATTGAAGAAAATATTAACAAGCCGGTTGTTGCATTTATCGCAGGAAGCACAGCCCCTCCGGGCCGACGCATGGGTCATGCCGGTGCCATTATTTCCGGTGGAGAAGGCGGCGCAGATGCTAAGAAAAAGGCATTGCGCGATGCAGGGGTTACTGTTGTGGACAGTCCTGCTGAAATCGGCATTACGCTTAAAGAACTGCTCGAAACAGCATAATTTACTTTTGCTGACTACTGATCCGGTCGTCTTGGGCGATCGGATCTTTTTTATTCACTCAACTTGTCACAACGCAGAGCATTGACAAGATATCAGTCTGTACCTATTAAATCCTGAACAAGCATGTCCCGACGATTCGGGGGTTCAGGATAACAATAAACGCTAACTGTAGACTTAGGAAATGCCTTACCTTATTTTCGGATTGGCTATCGGCACGTTTATCTGCGGATTGATCGAGCATTTTTACAAACAGGAGGAAACCAACTGGATTAATCCCTCCTACCTTTTTGGACTCAGTGGCATCCTCTTTTTCGTTTTTATCTATATGGTATGGCCGTTACTGATTGAAATCTTTTCCTGATCCTCAATTACTGTTATTTCTTTAGTATCCTGCCATTACGTTGGGTAAATTCTTCCATCTCTTTTGCGATCTTCCCATTTATCATCACCCAATCAAAACCGTTAGCCGGTTGATGCGGCTCAGCAAAATTAGCACGGTCTTTTATTGTGCCGGGCTCAAAAATCAACAAGTCCGCCTTATTTCCTTCGCGGATGGTGCCTCTGTCTTTTAATCCCAAAGTAGCAGCGGGCAAGCCACTCATCTTATAAATTGCATTTTCGAGTGATAACAGCTCTTCTTCATTTACATAATGGCTGATAATTTTTGCGAAGCTCCCGTACCCTCGGGGATGGCGCATTGTCGGACTTCCGTCCGAACTGATCATCACTCCGTCTCCCGTTATAATTCGATCCTGCAACTCTTTATTCATCACAAAATGAGCAGCCGATCCACCCTGCGGACCTATATCCATTAGAAGATCAACGGGTGATACCCCTTCCTGATCGGCAGCCTCACGAAGAGTTAATCCCTCATACCTTCCTGAGCCAAACAAAACTGCATCAGGACCGTTGCGCTGCGCCACTTTACCTTCCAAAAAACTGCGCAGCACATCGGGACGCTCTTTCACCGCTTGCTCCCAATCAGATTCCGTTTTCGCCCATTTGGGAAATACTATTCCAATACCGGTGAAACTGGCTTCATAAGGATAAACATCAGCCGTAAATTCAATATCCTGCTCACGAAAAGACTGAATATAATCCAATACTTCATCTGCCCTTTCTGCGCCTTTTCCATACACAACTTTCAGATGTGACACGTGCACCGGCGCAAATTTTCCCAACTGAGCCAGCTCTCGCAGAGAAGCTTCTATTTCACTGTCATCTTCGCTGCGCATGTGACTCATTATTATGCCGCCGTATTTACGCACCGTTTTTGCCAGTTCCTCCAGCTCATCCTCATCAGCATACATGCCCGGCACATACTCCAATCCCAGGCTCATGCCGAATGCCCCGGCTTTCAGATCAGATTCCAAATGCCGGCCCATTTTTAACAGCTCAGATTCTGAGGGCCTATCTTTTCCAATTCCAACCTTGCTTCGGATACTTCCGTGTCCTGAAAACATGGCAATATTTACCGCGGGTTCAGCCTCTTTAACTTTCGAAAACCAGGCATCTAAATCGCCAACAGCGGGAGAAGAGCCATCTTGTCCCAATGCAATTGTGGTTACGCCCATCGCCAGAAAGTTTTTGAATTCGGGCGTTTCCAGCGGATCCCCGTGAGCATGCGTATCAATAAAACCTGGCGTGACTACCTTACCGGAAGCATCAACATAATTTGTAGACGAGACAGTATCCTTATCCGCTTCGCCGATAAAGCCTATGGAGTCTGCCTGAATTAACAAGTCGGCCTGATAAGGGTCTCCTCCTGTCCCATCAATAATCGTCGCATTATCAATATGCCATTCCCAGTTTTGCTGAGCTGAAACAGTTTTTGTAACAGATATTCCTATTATAAATAGAAAAATTAGCCTATAGATATAATTACTCATCATCAGAGTTTTATTTTTAACCGCAGAAACGCAAAGGATACACAGAGTTTCCCGGAATAAAAACGATAAGTATTGCTTTTCGCAGATCTTGAATATCACAGATATAATTCGTTTTATCTGCGTGAATCCACGGCCAAAATGATCAAACTATCCGATCGGGATCACTGAAATC
>CAZYOD010000218.1:2880-4151 GCA_964648635.1 uncultured Balneolaceae bacterium
AGTGCAAATCTGTGGCTAAATAATTAGACAATACGATCGGGATCACTGAAGTCAGGCACTTCGCCGCGATAGCCGAATATTTTTTTGAGCAATTTGACCTGCCACTCCGCCTGATTTTTAATATACCATTGATCGGCTGCACGGCGGGCACCAAGTCCATAAGTAGGATAGGGATGAATGGTATCGGCAATATTTCTAAGTGTTACCTTATTTTTCATCGCCAATGCATATTCGCAAATTAATTCCCCTGCATGAGCTCCTAAAATGTCGGCACCTAAAATCTTTCCGTTCCACTTCTTTGCGTAAATTTTAATTAGCCCCTCCCCTTGGGATTCAGTTAACGCCCGATCAATTTTGGAATATGGAAATCGGTAAATCTCATAGTTGATTCCCTCTGTTTTGAGCTGCTCTTCCGTTGCACCGACGTGCGCCAGTTCGGGATCGGTATAGGTTACCCACGGCACATTACGGGTATCAATTTTTTTTGGATATTTGAGCAGCGCATTGGTCACAGCCACTTTTGCCATGTGTTCGCTCATGTGTGTAAACTGATACTGGCCGGTTGCATCCCCGCAGGCAAAAATGTGGGACTGGTTAGTTCGACATTTATCATTAACAGTTACCCCTTCCTTCGAATATTCAACTCCCGCAGCATCCAAATTTAAACCGTTAATATTTGCTTTTCGGCCGGTAGCCACCAACAGATTACTGCCGGATACTGTTTGGGAATCTTCGACTGTATGAAGCTGCACTGCAACGTTTCGGTTATTGGAAGTAACTTCGTTTATCTGCGCATTCAGCACAAAATTTACTCCTTCTGATTGGAGTTCCTTTTGCAACATATCAGATAGCTCGGGATCATCATTTGTCAAAATCCGGTCGGACATCTCAATAAGAGTCACTTGTGATCCCAAACGATTCATCGCCTGAGCCATCTCAATTCCAATCGGTCCGCCACCGATAATGAGCAGCTCTCGGGGCAAATCCTGAACTTCAAACAGGGATTCATTTGTCAAATAAGGCACATTCTTAATTCCGTTAATACCCGGTACTGCGGCACTGGATCCGGTGCAGATAAAAAAGTAACGGGATGAAACAGTGCGGATGGAACCGTAACCCGATTTAATACTCACCATATGCTCATCCTTGAACTGGGCAGAACCAAACACCACTTCAATTCCCATATCTTCAAATATTTCCGGGCGGTCGGCATCCTCATACACATCACGACGAACCTCATGCACATGCTCAATCACTTTTTTAAAATTGAT
>CAZYOD010000219.1:0-4116 GCA_964648635.1 uncultured Balneolaceae bacterium
CGTATCGGATTATTATTCTTTCTTTTTCACTTAATAAAGGATAAATACATATAAACCTTAGAATTATCAGAAAATCTGTTTCACTTACTTTTGATTGTTATGGGAAATAATATCTACTCTGTCATCACCGGAACGGGTTCATATATACCTCCTAAGAAAATTTCCAATAACGATTTTCTTAATAGTACTTTTCTGGAGGCTGACGGCACACCATTAGAAAAGGACAATGAAGAGACTATTCAAAAATTTTCGGAAATTACAGGTATAGAAGAGCGCCGGTATGCCGACGATGATATGCTGGCTTCGGATATGGGGACCACAGCAGCCGAAAATGCTCTTGAAGCGGCCCAATTAGACCGAGAAAAACTCGACTATATTGTGGTAGCTCATAATTTTGGGGATGTCCGTGCCGACAATTCACAGGTGGATATGGTACCGACGTTGGCTTCAAGAGTAAAACACAAGTTGAATATAAAGAATCCCCATTGCATAGCCTATGATCTTCCTTTCGGTTGTCCGGGTTGGTTACAGGGACTCATTCAATGCAATTATTATCTGCGGAGCGGGGACGCCAAGGCCTGTCTGGTAATAGGTACAGAAACACTCTCACGTATATGCGATCCCCACGACCGGGACAGTATGATCTATGCTGATGGGGCCGGAGCCACGGTGTTGGAATCACAAAAAAACAATACCCCCGTCGGCATCCTCAGCCATGCGGCTCGCACCGACACCCAAGAGCAAGCCTATTTTTTGAAAATGGATTCTTCTTATAACCCCGAAAATGATGACTCACTTTATATGAAAATGGACGGGCGCAAGCTTTACCAGTATGCACTTACACACGTGCCCGACTTGGTGAAATCCTCCCTGGAAAAAGCCGGCGTTGGTTTTGATGAGGTTCATAAATTGCTCATTCACCAAGCTAATGCCAAAATGGATGAGGCAATTTTAAAACGCCTCGGAAAATTATATGGACACGAGGAGGTATCGGATAATATTATGCCTATGACAATATCCCAACTCGGCAATTCCTCGGTAGCGACCGTACCTACACTTTTGGATTTGGTTCTTCGAAATAAAATAGATGGGCATCAAATTGTTCAGGGAGACACCATTGTGCTGGCAGCTGTTGGCGCAGGTATGAACATTAACTCGGTGGTTTATAAGATGGGCTGAAATCCATTTTCATTACTTTATCTTCCAAGTTTTAGTTTTTGAGGAACAGGTATTTTCAACCCCTACCGCATCCTTTAACCAAACAGATAATCTGGCTGCAGGAGTCTTTTATCAGTTATTTATTAATCGCTATGTTTGGTACATTCTGAGCATCACGGTCACTAATTTAGCAGTATGAAAAAATTTCTTCGCTACTTCCTTTTTCTATTAATTTTACTCATCGGTGTGTCAGGCCTCGCTGTTTACTGGACTTTTTACCGTCCCCTGCCTGATTATCAAGCTACACTTGAGCAATCCGACCTCCGGCAGGAAGTAAACATTCATTGGGACAGTTACGGCGTACCTCATATTTATGCCGAAAATAAGCACGATTTGTATTACAGTTTAGGATATGTCCATGCGCAAGATCGGCTGTGGCAGATGACGTTAAACCAGATGGCTGCGGAAGGTCGCTTTGCCGAACATCTGGGCAAAGATTTACTGCCGTATGACAAATTGCAGCGAACACTCGGTTTCTGGCGTATTGCAAAAAAAATTGAAACAACGCTGGCTGACTCTACCCGAAATCAGCTGCAAGCTTATGCCGACGGTGTCAACGGTTATATCAAAAGCAACCCCAAAAGCCTGCCCATTCAATTTACGCTGGCGGATATGCGGCCCATTGAATGGACTGTTACCCATTCAATTGCACTTGCCCGTCTTATGGGATGGGAACTCAATCTAGCATGGAAATCAGAGCTGACGTACGCTTATCTCGCTGAGCAATTATCCCCGGAAAAACTCTCCGAACTTCTTCCCAATAATCGCTTTCTTACTGATGCCGCCGGCCCTAAACAATCATCCTGGGCACAAACGCTGATACCTTTCCTGCAAACAAACGAAGAACTCAACAAGCTGATGGGTAAGGAAGGGTCTCACGTTGGCAGCAATGCATGGGCAGTGAGTGCAGAAAAATCTTCTACAGAATATCCGATACTTGCCGGCGATCCGCATCTGGGACTGGACATGCCGGGCAAGTGGTACGAAGCACATCTGAATTTAAACGGCAGAAATCTATCCGGAGCTACCCTGGCCGGGGCCCCTATTGTTGTGCTGGGGCAAAATGATCACCTTGCGTGGTCGTTAACAAACATCATGCTCGATGATACCGACTTTTTTCAGGAGGCTGTAAATCCCGATAATCCCAAACAGTACATACTGGATTCGCTGGCCGGCGACCCGCTGTATGAGGAGTTTCAAATCCAGAAAGAAATCATCAAAATCAAAAATGATGACGATACGGTACTTACGCGCAAGCTGACCAATCACGGGCCGGTAATCTCCAAGGTTTTCCCAGAGCAAGATTATGTTGATGACCGGGTAATTACGATGCGTTGGACCGGGCAGGATGTCAGTAATGAAGTCGAGGCGCTTTTTACCATGAATTGGGCACAGTCGTTTGAGGAATTCCGTCAAGGGGCGCGTCATTTTAAAGTGCCGGGACAAAATTTTATTTATGCCGACAAAGCGGGAAATATCGCACAGCTGTCTCTGGCAAATATTCCCGTTCGGGATTCCAATCCGATTTTATTGCGCCAAGGGTGGGACCCTTCTCAAAATTGGCAGGGATATGTTCCTTACGAGCAGTTACCGTCAATCATCAATCCTGATCGCGGATGGGTAGCCAATGCGAACATTCCCCCCACAGCCGAAAAATATCCCTATTATATTTCAGTCTATTGGGAGCCGGATGCCCGTCAGCGTCGAATTGAACAGTATTTGACGCAGGACCGGTTGTTGTCTCCACAGGTATTCCAGCAGATGCAAAACGACAATTATTCGCTGTACTCCCGGGACATAACTCAAATGATTCTGCCGGTATTGAAAAACAGCGATCAGCAAAATTTTGATACGGTTATTTCGTACCTCGAAAATTGGGATTTTTCTTATGATGAATCAGAAACGGCCGCCTCTATTATGGATGTGTTTTTGCTTCGTCTATCCGAAAATACATTTAAGGATGAGATGGGTTCTCCGGCATACGAAAACTTCGTCCGATTTTCGGCACTGCCCATCCGCACGCTCAAACGCTTTCTCCAAAACGGCAGTTCTTTTTTTGACAATGTGCAAACTACGGATCAAACCGAAAGCCGCGACGAAATCATTGTTCAAAGCATGAGCGAAGCGGTGGATTCTCTTCGGAAAAATTACGGCGACGAACCATTTGAATGGCGGTGGGAACAGCTTCACACAATTACTCTTGAACCTGCCCTTTTTGGAGAAGCTGCTAAAAATCCCGATGCCCCTTCGGCTCTAAAATTAATTGTAAACAATCTGCTGAGTAAGGGCCCCCATCCTGTTCCCGGTCACGACATGAGCATTAATAATGGAGAATACAGTTGGAATGATCCGTTCAAAATGATTCTAGGTCCATCAATAAGACGAATCATTGATCTCTCGGATTTAAGTCGCACCTTATCCATCATTCCGACAGGGCAATCCGGCAACCCTTTATCGAGGTATTACGGTGATCAAACAGAAAGCTGGCTCAATGGACAATATAAATTTTTCTACCAAGACAGTACTTTTTTCAATGAAAATCAGTTTAAAACAATGAAGCTTGTCCCCAAACAGTAATCCTAACAACATAAGTTCTTTAGCACGTTTTATGAACATCTCCCCATCGATCCTTAAAAATATTAGCTGGCTTTTCGTTGGCGTCATTGCGCTGGTAATTGTTCAGTCTTGTTCCACCAGCAAAGAAGCCGCAACTGATAAAGAACCTGAACCACCCGGGGCAATTGAACAAAAAAGTGTCCTGACAAATATTGACTCCATGTCAGCAGATACATCTCAGCTGCCTCCGCCTCCTCCCGAAGAGCCTGAGGATGAACCGGAAGTAAAACCGGAGGAGATTAATGTGGATTCCCTGCTGGCTGAAATGTCTCTCAGAGAAAA
>CAZYOD010000220.1:0-4106 GCA_964648635.1 uncultured Balneolaceae bacterium
TGAAACGCACATTCGTTTGTCCCTGGTGTTGCTGAAAGAGCTCCGCCATTTTTTCCAAGTCATCTTCTTCCACATAATTAGTATCAATGTCCAGTTTGAGCTCCATCTGGTCCTGATATTTCTCGCGCATACTCTCGATCCGTTCGAACTTGTTTGCAATGATTTGCGGATGTCCTCTCCGCGTATCGATATGGCCATCCACAACGACCAATGTATCAACCTGGATCATTCCCAGATTTCGGTCATAAACCTCATTAAAAGCAATTACTTCGATAGTCCCCCTACGATCTTCCATTTGCAGAAAGGCAAAAGGGCGACCTTTTTTATCAGTGACCCGCTTTACTTCTGTGATGATGCCGGCTATCCGGACGTCCGTACGGTCATCGAGATCATTCATTTTTTGGGGATCCAGCGTGTGTGAGCAGAATATCCGAACGTCTTCCTGATATTTATCCAGGGGATGGCCGCTTAAATAAAAGCCGATAAGCTCGCGCTCTTTGTTTAGGCGTTCGATATTTGACCACTGGGCCACCGGTTGCAGCTCGGGCTCGTCGATAGCCGATGCGTTATCACCGCCGTCACCAAAAAGATCCGACTGATTGGAGTTTTCAATTTCCTGCACCCGAGAACCATAGCTGATAATGGTTTCCATATGCTCGATTAGCTGCCTTCTGTTGGGATTCAGCTCATCGAAAGCTCCTGCCTGGAATAGGCTTTCCAGTGTCCGCTTGTTGCAGATACTGGAATCTACGCGACGTGCAAAATCGTAAATAGATTCAAACTTGCCGTTCTCTTTTCGCTCTTTAACAATCTCCAGAATTACATTCGATCCTACGCCTTTGATCGCTTCCATCCCGTACTGAATGCGTCCGTCAACAGCTACAAACTTTCCTCGTCCATTGTTGATGTTGGGCGGATCTACCGTGATCCCCATCCGATTAGACTCTTCAATAAACTTCGAGACTTTGTCAATATCACCCATGTTGTGGCTGAGTACCGCCGCCATATATTCAGCCGGATAATTGGCTTTGAAAAAAGCCGTTTGATAAGCAACAACAGAATAAGCAGCCGAGTGAGATTTATTAAAGCCGTAGTTGGCGAACTCGGCCATGATATCAAACAGCTCTTCGGCCTTTTCTTCTGAGACATCATTGTCGATGGCGCGCTTTGTGAATATTTCGCGCTGCTCATCCATCACCTTTTTCTTTTTCTTGCCCATCGCACGTCGCAGTAAATCCGCTTCGCCGAGCGAGTAATTGGCAATTTTCTGAGCCGCCTTCATAATCTGCTCCTGGTAAATCATAATGCCGTACGTCGGCTTAAGGAGCTCTTCAAGATCAGGATGCGGATATTCTACCTCACTTCGCCCGTGCTTGCGATCGATATACTCAGGGATAAATTGCATGGGACCCGGGCGATAAAGAGCGTTCATGGCAATTAGATCGTCCAGTTCGCTCGGTTTCAGCTGCTTCAGGTATTTCCGCATACCATCCGACTCAAACTGGAAGGTTCCGACCGTATTTCCTTTTTGGTACAGTTCAAACGTCTTCTCGTCGCCTTCGGGAATCTCATCCAACTCATAATGAACGCCGTGATTTTCTTCGACGTATTTAATAGAAGTTTTTAGGATGGATAACGTTTTGAGCCCCAAAAAGTCCATTTTCAACAGGCCGCAATCTTCGGCGTGAGGTCCGTCGTATTGCGTAATCAATTCTTTATCTTTCGACAGTGCTACCGGAACGTATTCACTGATTTCTCCCGGTGCGATAATTACACCTGCTGCGTGAATACCAGTCTGTCGTGCCGATCCCTCCAGGGTTCGGGCAAACCGCATCATCTTTTGAACTTGCGGATCGTGATGCTCAAAGAGCTCTTCAATATCTTTAGCCGACTCCGGGTTTTGGGATGGATCCAGAACTTTGTCAAAAGTATTCACGCCCGGTTGGTCGGGGAAAAGTTTCGTGATGCGATTGACTTCCTCCAGCGGCACGCCCAGAACACGACCTACATCGCGAATAGCCGTCTTGGCTTTCATTGTGCCGTAGGTGACAATCTGTGCTACTTTTTCACGGCCATATTTTTCGACTACGTAATCGATCACTTCCTGCCGACCGTGATCGTCAAAGTCGATATCAATATCGGGCGGACTTACGCGCTCCGGATTCAGAAAACGCTCGAACAGCAAATCATGCCGCATGGGATCCACATTGATAATCCCCAAACAATAGGCCACTACCGAACCCGCAGCCGATCCACGTCCGGGGCCAACAAATACGTCACGATTACGGGCTTCCGTGGTAAAATCCTGCGTAATCAGAAAGTAGCCCGAAAAATCCATCCGGCTGATAATGCCGAGCTCCTGTTCAATACGCTCACTTATTTCCTGCGTAATCTCTCCGTACCGTTTTTTGGCTCCTTCATAAGTTAGATGACGCAGATAATTGTCCATCGAATCAAACTGATCCGGGATGCTGTAGTGCGGCAGCAGCAGTTCGGAACTCAGGTCAATATTATCAACCTTTTCTATGATTTCGTTGGTATTTTCAATCGCCTCGGGGAGATCACTAAAAAGATCTTCCATCTCCTCGGGCGTCTTCAGGTAAAAATCGGTATTCAGGTTGTTGTCATCATCCGTAAAACGAAACCGGTTGGGATCGTTGATATCGGCATTGGTTTGCAGGGCGAGCAAAATGTCGTGTGCTTCGGAGTCCTCCTCATTTACATAATGGCAATCGTTCGTAGCCACCATTTTCACATTGTATTCCTTCGCCCATTTTACCAGTACTTCGTTACAGCGATTCTGATCGTTTAAGCCATGACGCTGCAGTTCGATGTAATAATCATCCCCAAAAACATTTATGTACCATTCGAAAATGGCGCGTGCTTCTTTTTCACTTTCGTTAATGATCGTCTGATTGATCTCGCTGGCGATACAGCAGGTGGTGGCGATCAGCCCTTCAGCATGCTCGGCCAAGGTCTCCTTATCAATACGCGGTTTATAGTACAAGCCCTCAGTGTATCCAAGAGAGCATAACTTTGATAGGTTTTTATAACCGGTCATGTTTTTGGCCAGCAGCACCTGGTGGTAACGCGTACGATCTTTTTTATCCTCCATCCCGGAAGGCGTGATATAAAATTCACACCCGATAATTGGTTTTACATCGTGTTTTTGGGCGGTATTTACAAACTCCGGCACCCCAAACATATTTCCGTGATCGGTAATAGCAATTCCGGGCATGCCGTGTTTTTTTGATTTTTTGACAAGCTGACTGATGCTCGCGGCACCGTCGAGCATGCTGAATTGCGTGTGGTTATGGAGGTGTGAAAAATTCATTCAGGGCTCTTGGATTTTGATGCTGGATTGGAACAATAATACAATTCCTGTGCCACAAAATTAAGCTGTGATTTCAGATAAATTATCAAAAAAAGTATTTTGTCATTTGAATGATGACCGGAAACATTCTATTTTTGCTTTTACCTCAACAAACTGATCAGTCATGGCCACTAAATACATCTTCGTTACGGGCGGAGTTACATCTTCACTGGGAAAGGGAATTATTTGTGCGTCACTGGGCCGACTTCTTGTTGCCCGGGGATTGAAAGTCACCATTCAAAAGCTCGATCCCTATATCAATGTGGATCCCGGCACGATGAATCCCTACGAACACGGGGAGGTTTTCGTTACTGAAGATGGTGCCGAAACGGATCTTGATCTGGGGCATTATGAGCGGTTTCTGGATATCAAGACTTCGCAGGAAAATAACGTAACGACGGGACGCATTTACAATGATGTAATTTCGAAGGAGCGTCAGGGAGCCTATCTTGGCAAGACCGTTCAGGTGATTCCGCACATTACAGACGAAATTAAATCGCATATTGTTGAGTTGGGCGAATCCGGTGATTACGATGTGGTGATTACCGAGATTGGTGGTACCGTTGGGGATATCGAAAGTTTGCCGTATATCGAGGCCGTTCGTCAGCTCCGTTATGATGTGGGACGTCAAAATACACTTTCTATTCACTTAACCTTGGTTCCCTATTTATCGGCGGCGCGCGAACTCAAAACCAAGCCGACGCAACACTCCGTGAAGACGCTTTCAGAAAGC
>CAZYOD010000221.1:0-4101 GCA_964648635.1 uncultured Balneolaceae bacterium
TTGCGCAAATCATCTCGTTTTCGATTCATGCGCTTGCGAATAGATTGCAGCTGTGTACTGGCATCGCTGCGTAATTCCCCGTTTTCGGTGAGCACGCTCTTCAGCTTGTCCTCCATCTCTTTTAAGGGAATCAGTCCGACGGATATTTCTTTTAGCTCGGGATAATACTCCTTGCGCTGTTCCAGATACGATTTGATGCGCCGTGCGGTAATGCTTACCTCCAAAATTTCTACAAATGCCTGCAGGGGAATAATGCTGTTTTCCGCGCGAGATCTCTTGAGATAATCGCGGACATCATGCATATTATTTAGCGGGAAGGCGGCATCATTTTGCAGCAGGTCCATCATCTCTTTCGTCTGCGCCAGTCGTTGTTCTATTACCTGACGATCCGAAAAAGGAAGCATTTTGGAAAGCCGGTCGCGCCCCATGCTTGATTGAGCATTTTTGACAGTGGCGGACCTGATCGACTCAAATCCAATTTTTTCAGCTAATCGTTCTGGGAATAAGTGCATAATTATCTTTGAAATATCATAATCGTGAATCTGTACTGCGAAGCTTTGGTGTAGTTGTACGTGTTTCAGGATCTAAATACTTAGATCCTGAATGAAGAAAATTTATAGCACTAAATATAACCTACTTTCCACAGAAATGATGAATTTGAAAAGATCGAAATTATTGTTAATTGAAGGTAGGGTTAAATTCCCATCTCGAAGAGGTTGGTCCAATCAGCACTAGTGGATTGGACTCAACACAGAAATCAAAAAGAGGTCATTTTTCAAAAATCATTTTTATGCAGCTACCGCTTTACCAAGTTGATGCCTTTGCTTCCGAGCCTTTTGAAGGAAATCCCGCCGCCGTTTGTACGCTGGATGAATGGATCCCGGATAAGTTGATGCAACAGATTGCAATGGAAAACAATTTGTCAGAAACGGCTTTTTTTGTGGATAAAGGAAGCTTTTATCACCTGCGGTGGTTTACGCCTACAACCGAAGTCAACTTGTGTGGACATGCTACATTGGCATCTGCCCACGTGCTTTATGAGCATCTGGGATATGATGAGAACGAAATCCGGTTCGAATGTAACAGCGGCAGGTTAACGGTCCGCAAAGAAGAAGATCGGCTGGTGATGAATTTCCCCGGTGCGAAGTTACAAAAAGCGGAAGTACCTAAATTTTTAGAGGAGGCGATCGGTGTTTCTGCCAAGGAATTATATCGGGATACGGATTACCTTTATGTCGTAGAGAATGAGGCTGCAGTTCGCAATCTTGATCCGGATATCAGGCTCTTAAAAAAAGCGGATGTACGCGGAATTATTGTTACAGCCCCGGGTGAAGAATATAATTTTGTCTCGCGATTTTTTGCACCGGCCGCCGGCGTCGATGAAGATCCGGTAACAGGCTCTGCTCATACAATGTTGACTCCTTATTGGAGTAAAAGGCTGGAGAAAAATGAACTGGTAGGCAGGCAGGTCTCCCGTCGCGGAGGCACCGTTTTTTGTGAGATGATGGGAGATCGAGTTGAGCTCGGCGGAACGGCACGTACATTCATGCAGGGGACCCTCAGGGTATGACAGAACTACTTATTCTCTTCTTATTAGGAATTGGTGCCGGTGTTATAGCGGGATTGTTTGGGCTCGGCGGCGGCATCTTATTCACGCCCATACTATTTATAGTGTTCAGCGAGGCGGGAATCGAAAATCCGGTTGTGTTAACGATCGCCAGCTCACTGTTTTGCACATTTGTCGCTGCTTTTGCCAGCTCCATTCAGCAATTTAATCAGCGAAACTTCTATTGGTCCGAAGGCATTAGAATAGGAGTTTTAGGAGCCGTTGGCGTTTATTTCGGGAAGGTGATAATAACCTCTCAATACTACAGCAAACAAGAATTCGTGATTTTTTTTAGTCTCTTGCTCCTGTATGTGGCATTTATGTTTTATCGAAGGGGATCAATAGAACCACAAAATATTTCTAGCAGTGATGACCCGATGAATTGGGGGCAGTCGGTGATTACCGGCGGCTTCGGGGGATTTGTGGCGGCCCTGGCCGGTATTGGCGGCGGCGGTGTAATGGTGCCTTTGATGAACCTGGTGTACAAAAAGAAGTTTGTCAAATCTGTGAGTATCTCATCACTGGCCATTGTAATAATTTCACTTTCAGCTTGGCTCCAGCTCGGTTTTTCAGGCAATAATGTGGAAACATTGACAGCCTACCACTGGGGCTATGTGGATTTTGGGGCCGCACTGCCGCTGGCGATCGGGGGACTGATCGGCGGACTGGTTGGGGCGTTTATGAACCTGAGAGTAAAAAGGCAATACCTGCAATATGCGTTTGCCGTATTAGCTGTGGTGATGGCGGCGAAATTAATATCGGAAGTATTTTAGAGTCAGAACACTTTTGGACTCAAAGCTAAAATTTCACAGATTGTCAGAAAAGAGCGTGAGCAATAAAGAAGTTGGCCGGGGTTAAATGGATGAAAATGTAATGAAAAATACGATGGCAAGGCGGTGGTATCCTCTTCCGCTCGATTTTCTGCTTGAAGAATATAGTGCCACCTCTTCGCGGGTGGTAACTTTATTGACCCTTTGGATTGTAGTGATAGCAATTTCGATAGCATCGGTTGTATTAATATCACCTTCCGAATTTTTACTGCTTGAACAGGGGCAAGTCACCATCAACCAATTCTTCCTGTTTTATCCGCCAATAATCCTGGGCACTTTACTGCTTTTCTGGATGGGATTCGAATGGGGATTTATACCGCTTTTTTTAAGCGGATTCGTGATTACCTTCTCGGCCTCGGTGACCTATTACTGGGGATTATTATTTGGCATTGCTTTTGTTTTGGGATTGGGAATTTATGCGTTGGCTTACTACTGCATGCCGTTTGATCCGGCGCTTCGAGATTTAAAGAGCTTTGTGTTTTTTACGGTTGTGTCATTCTTTGCTGCGATAGCCAGTTCTCTGGGGTCTTTTGTTTGGAGTGATTTTTTTGGATTAAATGCCTTTCAGACTATCACACTTTGGAAAGGATGGTGGACCGGCATGTTTTTACAGTCAATGTTTATCGTTGGTCCCATATTATATTTGCTGACTCCCTGGGTTTCTTCTCGAAGGCGGGAAGTATTTCCTGAATTTCCCGAGCCTAATGTTACGCTCGGCTGGATATACAGCGCCATCGGAAGTATAGCACTTGTACTGCTGCTCTTTATTATCGGCGCTAAAATTTTGGGTACCGAAACGCTGTACCAGCAGATATCTGCCATGGATGCGGGAATGAGCGAGAAGCTGGTCCGTTCTAACGAATCGCTGGAAATTATTTCATGGATTTCCATTGTTTTGGTCTTGGTTCTGGGATCAGGAAGCATTTATCTGGTGGGAAGCTGGAATAAAAAACTTAAAGAGCAGGTTGATCTTAAAACGAATCAGCTGCTTAAAAGTCAGGAAAAACTACAGAACGCACTTGACGAACGTGATTTAATATTGGATGCTATTCACGATCGGATTCGAAATAATTTAACGATGGTTCTGGCCTTGCTGGAGCTGCAACTGAAGGGAAAAGAGCAAAAATCTAATCAGGAGATTCTCAAAGATTCTCATGCGCGCTTGCGATCACTGGCACTGATCCACGAGACGATGGTACAATCGGAGTCGTTCGAACAGGTGAATTTGAGAAGTTTTGCAATAAAGCTCTCCAACCGCATCCAAAAATCATTTGAAAACAAACTGCAGCATATCGAGGTTTCGATGAATGCGCAGGATATTATTATTCATATCGATCGCGCGGTGCCTATTGCGATGATTTTAAATGAGCTGATGGTGAACGCTTTTATGCACGGTTTTGTAGATCTGCCTCAAGGTGTGGTGCTTGTGAGCCTTGAGATGAAAGACGATCACCTTTATCTGCAAGTGCGGGATAACGGACATCCTTTGCCTCCTGATTTTGAGGATAAAACAAAGCGAACGCTCGGTTTTAAGCTAATTCGAACACTTGTTAAACAGCTGCAGGGAGAATTTGAGGTGTTAAATAAGAAAACACCTTCTTTTGAAGTGCGGATTCCTGATAAGATGCTGGAAGAGAAAGTTTAGTAGTACCGGGTAGATAAGGG
>CAZYOD010000222.1:0-4086 GCA_964648635.1 uncultured Balneolaceae bacterium
AGCATCCAACGCTCAGTTTACAACAGATATCATTCCGGATGCGGGTGATGGATTCTTACTTACGGATGACCAAGCGCCAAATACTAATGGATGCCGCCTCATTAACCTGGATGAAAGTGATGATGACACCTTAAAATCAACAGTGAAAAATGCCAAGGTCGTTATCATCTTGTCCGATGACCTGCTGGGACGTGAAGTTCTTTCCGGTGAAGATCTTAAGGATGCCTACACTATTACATTTGCAACAAATTATTCCGATACAACCAAAGCTTCGGATCTGGTAATCCCCATAACGTGTATCGCTGAGCATGCAGCCAGTTATGTAAATGTCGATGGACGTATTCAGCGATCATTCCCGGCTAAAGAGACAAAATATACCAACCGGCGACTGAATTTGGAGATGTCGGAGGGTCGGCTGGATCGTTACGGAACCAATTTCGATAATTGGGTAAGCGAAGAAAATAAGGTTGACTGTCTGCCGGTTTGGGAGTTTCTAAACAAGCTTGGCGACCGGTTGGGACTCGAATATCATTACCAGCATTCACGGGATGTTTTTGCTGATCTGAGCACCCGCTTTGACGCCCTTAGCAATATCTCCTATGAACGGATGGATGAAGAGCAAGGCGTTCAACTCCCGATCAAACAAGAAGAAGTAAAAGCATAAATATTATTTTATAGATGGAACCCGTAACTACTACGTCATATATCGTTTTAGGAGTAGCACTCTTTATGCTGCTTAACTCTGCGGCACTTGCTGTATATGCCGAGCGTCGTATCGCAGCTGCTATTCAAAACCGCCTGGGTCCTAATCGCGTTGGCCCCTTCGGACTTTTGCAACCGATCGCCGATGTTGTAAAACTTCTTCTTAAAGAGGATGTCACTCCCGCCAAAGGCTTTAAAACCATCCATGCCATTGCCCCGGTTATTCCAGTTGTTACCGCACTTATGACGGTTGCTGTTATCCCCTTCGGCGACGGCCTCTATGCTACAGATATCAACGCCGGAGTACTCTATCTTTTGGCTGTAAATTCATTAGGAGTTTACGGGGTTACCCTCGGAGGATGGGCTTCGAACAGCAAGTATTCGCTGCTCGGCGGATTGCGGGCAGCTGCACAGATGATCAGCTATGAATTGCCATTAGGCATGGCCCTAGCTTCGTGTATCTTATTTTCAGGATCTCTGAGCATGATTGACGTTGTAAATTCGCAGGAAACATGGTGGAATATTTTCAGAAACCCTATCGGAGCCATTATTTTTGTGGTAGCTGCTTTTGCCGAAGCCAATCGAACGCCATTTGATCTGGTTGAAGCCGAGCAAGAGCTTGTGGGCGGTTTCCATACCGAGTACAGCTCAATGAAATTTGGGATGTTCTTTCTTGCCGAATACATGCACGTAGTAATCGGAAGTATGTTAATCACCACTTTCTTTTTTGGCGGATATCATCTCCCCTTTGCCGGATACTGGCTGCCTGAAATGAGCCCGCTGGCAAAATCAATCTTGGATGTCTCGGTGTTTACAATTAAAACGCTGTTCTGGGCATTCGTCTATATTTGGGTACGCTGGACCATTCCGCGGTTCAAATATAACCAGGTGATGAAATTGGGATGGAAACGAATGTTGCCGATCAGCATCCTAAACTTCATAGGACTGGCGATTATCATTTATGCTTGGCATCACTTTTTGGGATAAAAATAAAAAGGAAAGCCTGAAATAATTCTCTAAGAATGTAGAACAGGCTTTTTCTTCTTTGCAGGAATAAAGTAATCCTTGTACCAATCCACGAAGTTTTCTATGCCCTCTTCAATGCCTATTTGGGGCTGGAAATCAATGTACTCAAAAAGGTCATCCACATTCGCCCAGGTTTTAGGTACATCTCCCGGTTGCATAGGCATCATTTCCTTTTGGGCTTTGATACCCAGCTGTTTCTCAATTTCAGCAATAAAGTCCATTAGTTTTACCGGATTATTATTTCCGATATTGAAAATTCGATATGGTGCAAAACTCGTTGCCGGATCGGGATTATCTCCGGTCCATTCGGGATCCGGTACAGGCGGTTTATCAACCAATCGACTAATACCCTCTACAATATCATCAATGTAGGTAAAATCACGCTTCATTTTTCCGTGGTTAAATACTTGAATGGGTTCATCATTTAACATTGCTTTCGTAAAAAGAAACAGCGCCATATCCGGGCGTCCCCAAGGTCCGTAAACCGTAAAAAACCGTAATCCTGTAGTGGGTATATCGAATAGGTTTGAATAGGTATGAGCCATCAGTTCGTTAGACTTTTTACTGGCCGCATACAAACTCATGGGATGATCCACATTATCGCTGGTGGAAAAAGGCATCTTCGTATTGGCACCATACACAGAACTGGATGAGGCATAAATGAAGTGCTTTAACGAATGATACCTTGCTCCTTCCAGCAAATTTAAAAAACCGGTTATATTGCTCTCAATATATCGGTATGGGTCCTTCAAACTGTACCGAACCCCCGCTTGGGCAGCTAAATTTATAACCACATCCAGCTCTTCTGTCTCAAACAGTTCATCAATAACAGCCTTATTCTCCAGATCAGTTTTGATGAATCCTAAATTAGTATGGACAGAACTCTCGACAATATTTCCCTCCAGAATATCATCTCTCAAAATCCCCAGTTCTGCCAACCGAGCATATTTTAAATCTATTGAATAGTAATCGTTGATATTGTCGAGTCCGATTACCTCATATCCCTCTTTAACCAATCGTTTCACAAGATGAAACCCAATGAAACCTGCAGCACCTGTCACTAATATTTTCATAAACTCTCTCACTTGATTCGAAGATTAATTACGCCAAACTTAATTACCGTATTATCAAGTATTAGATGACAAAAAACGTGCCAAGCAATTTCGGGGACGATAAAATGGAGTATAGTCCTCTGACACAGATAGGATTTCGACAGGACGGGTAATAATTACATAACAACAGAGCAATTTATACAAGGCGGAATTAGTATTTCCCCTCTGAAGCAAATATAGTATCAAATACTTTTAGCGCTTGGTTTCTTGTATAAAGCCCGCTTTGCACGTTTGCCCAAAAGTTTACTTCATCTCGATAAATAAAAGCAGGAACATCCGAGGGTAATATTCTCAAGGGGATAGTTTCGAAACCCAGTGCCGATAGCACCGAAACTCTGTGATTACCATCCTTTATAAAGAACTTATAATCGTCACCGTCTATCAATACCGAAGCTTTAATATCGCCGTCCGGACCCATTCCTCTGTTGTAACCATTTTTTTGGATTGAATTAGTAAGGTTAATTAATGTGGAAATTTCTAGTTCTCCTCTTTCTTTACTGATTGGTCCTACGAATCCATAACCGTCTTTCAATGAAAGTTCATTACCTCTTTTCAAGCTCTCTGCTTTAACATTGTGTTGCCTAAATACTTTTTTTTCACTCATTGCACAATTTTCCCAGGGAAAAACAATCCAATTGACCGGGAGGTCAGTTAAATTTTTATGCAAATCTCCTTCGAGGTTAAACATTTCTGCCACATTTTGAGGCTGACACGTATTATAAAAATACTCTAATTCTGAATTTGAATACCTGATATTCCCATTTTCCAAATATCGGACCATCGTCTTTATAAAAGGGTTACGCCCATTTTTATCGCATGAAAACCTATACAAAACAATGCATTTACCGGGTTGTGCTTCTAATATAAATGATGATTTTTTAGCCGAATATTTAGCTACTCTGGGATCTATAACCTCACCCCTTAAATCTTTTGGAGTAATTGTCTGGGAATTAACTATAGAGTACCCAAAAATGTCCAGGGCAGATTTAACTAAATTTTTCATAATAATTTGCGAATAGATGCAAAGTCTCTCACTTGATAAATTAGGTCTATTCTTAACATAGATAATAATATGCTGCGTTCAAATCTGCTAAGTTTTAAAAAAATTAACTCTTCTTAAATTGGAAACTTTAGTACTATTAGCTTAATTAAGTTATACAAAGCGGAATAGAATTTTTTAACTAAGAGAGATTTCCTGTCAAGAAAGCTTTTCAAAATTTTTGGGTGAGGGTTCAGCTTTGAAACC
>CAZYOD010000223.1:0-1425 GCA_964648635.1 uncultured Balneolaceae bacterium
ATGAGCTGAACAACCGTCAGCTGGAGTATCTGAAAAAATCCGAAGGCGAGGGGAAGGTGGAAATTGGTGACCGCATCAGATTAACAGACAAAGGGATTAAAATTGCAGACGCCATTATTCTGGATTTGGTTACGCTGCACTGATTGCTTTTCTTTATCATTTGGAACAACTTATGATCGTCAAAAATCTACATAACTAAATGATTGGAGATTAATGAAAGCAAGTTTAAAAGCCTTTCTGAAAGGTATCATTGACTATGCGGGGCTGTTTCCGCCTGCCGACCTTTCGCTTGATACCTCTATCCAAAAGTACAGTAAGCATCGCAAGTCTGATGATGCGTGGATGTTGTCACGATTTATCATTCCGGCGTCACGACTTTCAGAGCTGGAGCCTTACCGGGAATCACTTTTCGGGGAGGGTGAACCGTTTGCGTTTTCGGTGCTGGGAAAGGGCACCGAAACAGTCTCGGAGTACTACGATCATTTGGCTGAGGTTAGCCGGGAAATTGGGCAGTTTCACGAAGCGCAGGGAGATCGGGTAACTACCGATAGCCTGGAAATCAAACTGCCTCGTGAAGCGGTGTTTGCTAACGATGCAGAATTGCTTTCTGAAATCTACGAGAAAACGGCTGAACAGTTTGAAGGCTCTTCGGTACTGCCGAGTGAAATTTTTGTGGAAGGAGTTTTTGATTCAAACTGGAAGAAAGAAATCGGGCTGATTTTAGAAATGCTTAATGAGCATGAGACCAGTAGCGGAGATTCCGCGGTAAAGCTCAGATATAAATTACGCTGCGGCGGAGTAGAGGCGCACATGTTTCCTTCTGTTGAGCAGGTGGCCTTTACGTTGACCAAAGCTCGTGAGCAAAACATTGCTGTTAAGTGCACCGCAGGTCTGCATCATCCGATCCGCCATTATGCCGATTCTGTTCAGACGAAAATGCACGGATTTTTTAATGTTTTTGGCGGCGCGATGTTGAGTTATGCGCATGATTTTACGGCGGAACAGCTGGAAGAGGTCTTAACCGAAGAAGATCCTGAACATTTTACCTTTACGGATTCCGGGTTTATGTGGAAGGATTTAGAAGTAGCCAGCGAAGAAATTGCCGAGTTGCGTGAAGTGGCACTTATTTCGTTTGGAAGCTGCAGCTTTGACGAACCACGGGAAGATTTAAGGAATTTGGGATTGATGAATTAAGATTGAAGGATGTGAAAATCCCTTAATTCCCGGTCCCGCTGTTTTTGTTTCAGTTCATTGATTGAACTAAGTAATTTGTAATTCAAAATTCATAATCAATACTCCCACGATGCATCCAACCAATGACCCAAATTTAGAATCATTCATCGACGTTGAACCCAAATCACACTTTCCCATCCAAAATTTACCGTATGGTCTGGCGGAGCCTAAAGCCGGCGGCGAAGCATTTTT
>CAZYOD010000223.1:1525-4081 GCA_964648635.1 uncultured Balneolaceae bacterium
TATCGGTGACTATACTGATTTTTATTCATCCGAGCAGCATGCCACGAATGTAGGCAGCATGTTTCGTGATCCTGAAAATGCGCTGAAGCCGAACTGGAAACATCTGCCGGTGGGATATCACGGAAGGGCCAGCTCTGTTGTAGTTAGCGGTACGGATTTGCATCGTCCGCAGGGACAGATCTTGCCGCCGGACAGCGATGATACACCAATTTTTAGCGCGTGTAAGCTTTGTGATTTTGAACTGGAAATGGGATTTCTTGCCGGTAGGGGGAATCAGCTTGGTAATCCCATTTCCGTTACCGAGGCCGAAGAGCATATTTTTGGATTGATGCTCGTCAACGACTGGAGCGCGCGTGATATTCAGAAGTGGGAATACCAGCCATTGGGTCCGTTTTTGGCGAAGAACTGGGCGACATCAGTCTCTCCCTGGATTGTGACGCTGGATGCACTGGAGCCGTTCCGAATCGAAGGACCAGAGCAAGAGCCCGAGCCGCTTTCGTACCTCCAATCCGAAGGTAACTGGACCTTTGATATCAACCTGGATGTGTTTTTGCAGGGAGAAAAAATGGAAGAGCCGCATAAAATATGTGCTTCCAATGCGAAGAACTTGTATTGGAATATTGCTCAACAGTTGGCGCATCAGACGATTACCGGCTGTAACGTACGTCCCGGTGATCTGTATGCTTCGGGAACCATCAGCGGAAAAGAAGAGAGTTCGTACGGCAGTATGCTGGAGCTGAGCTGGAAAGGTACCGATCCCATTGAGTTGCCCAACGGTGAAACCCGAACATTTTTAGAGGATGGCGATCGCGTGACGATGACCGGTTATGCTGATACTGAAGATTACCGCATTGGGTTTGGAGAAGTTACGGGTAAGATTTTGCCGGCTAAGGAGCTAGAGTAACGGCAGACGGCAAATGTTAGACGTGAAAGGGATCAGGCATTTGGGAAAAGTTTTTTATGAAAAGCTTTCTAACTTAATATGAAACCGTAATAATGGTCACGTCTGACCTCTGCGTTTCACCTTTGCTTCTGCTTATTTAATCAGCGTCATTTTTTCAACATTTTGTTGATGATCCGTTACCAGTTGGTAAAGATATACCCCGGATGCCAGTCTGCTGCCGTCAAAAGTCGGTTCATACAATCCCGCGGTTAGTTCTTCATCAATTAGTGTTTTTACCAAGCGTCCGGTAGAGTCAAATACTTTTAGTTTTACATGCGAATCTTCTTCGAGCGTAAATCGAATTTTCGTGGTCGGATTAAACGGATTGGGGTAATTTTGGCTGAGCGTGTTATCAAATTCATTGGTTCCGAGAGAAACAAAAATTGGCGCATTATTGCTCGAAGATGTAGAGGAGTTTGTTAATACCAGTCCCAGTCTGTTAATGTTATCCCAGTTGAGATTGGACCTTTTAAAGGTCGGTTCATCTTCCGAAAGGGAAAAGACTGAAGACTCAGCACTTCCATCATTAAGATAAGCAATGACTCCCACCCCGTTATTAGCCCCTTTTGATGCTGCTTCTAACCGGAGTTCTCCTGTCGGGTCATTTTGTAGAGAAACATTAAGATATTTTGCAGAAAAGCCTCGTGGAGAGTCAAGGGATGAAGATCGCGGAATTGTAAAATTTTTATTAAACAGGTTTTCTTCCGTAGTGATGTCCGGAGCCGGATAGTGTTCGCTTTCTTCAAATCCATAATCAGGCACAGCATTATCGGGACCGGAGGCATAATGCCACAGCTGGGATTCCGTATAAGCACGGTCAAATGCTTCCGCGCCTCCCAGAGTTTCAGTTATGGCATCGACCATCTCAATATGGGGATTACTTTGAATAATTTCCCATACATCTACCCAAAATTGAGAACCGTATTTTTCCTCAAAATACAGCGCCCAACTTACGTGATAATATGTGCCCGGATAAAAACTTTCTTCCGGTTTTTTAAAAATAGATTCATCAGATCGGATATAGTTATAATAGTCATTCACATTGTCGTAAACCACTTCCTCCATCAACGTGGCATCCATCTCCAGCCAGTTGAATACTTCGCCCTGCCATTGACTTGCGGAATACTGGATAACATGCTTTAATTCGTGAGCAATTGTCACCTTAATAGCTCCAATTTGATCGCCTTCCGGATCGTCATTCGGAGGAAATCCCTCAGCAAAATCGTTTTCAATTTCGATGCTGAACCCATTCGATTGGCCATAAATTACCTCTAAGTTGAGAATATAAACATCAATATCCCCGGAGGTTGCCAGGGGATCGGTGTAACCCAAATTTTGAACTTCATGCTGGTAAGACGAATCCGAAGCCGCGGCAACCTCTTCTACATAGTCAGGAACATTGTCCTTATCAGAATCAGCCGGAGGCACGGCATGTTCACCGCTTGTATCATAGTGGATGGTAAAGTTGCCCGAAGGAGATTGATAGGTTTCCTGCGCTTGAATGCTCGAAGATCCCAGAAGTGATTCCGCCTCCGTAATAGTACTTTGCAATAAATCCCCTTTGTGATGATAAAAATCAGAAATAGCGGGAGTACCGCATTTTAAAACAGATT
>CAZYOD010000224.1:0-4054 GCA_964648635.1 uncultured Balneolaceae bacterium
CCTCTTCGATAGCGGTGAAGTAGCACCAGTTAAAAAAGACGATGCTAAAGATGCCCGTGCCGATAAAACTGAATGAATCCTTGAGATCAATTTTTAGAAGTTTGGGATCTTTAAAAGCCAGATATGTGACCAGCATTCCCGCGGCACTGACCACCCGTAACGTCACAATTTGGAGGGCAGAAAATCCGGCTAGGGACAGAGCATCGATAAACAGGCCAATGATACCCCAAAGTGCGGCACCGATTAGTACGTAGATATATGCTAAGCGATTTGAGGTGTTGCTCACTTTTTCTCAGACCTTCAATTTAATGATTACTATTACATGGAGGTACACAGAGAAGGACAAGCCTAATAAAGAACCAATGTCATTATGAACGCCGTGAGGAATCTTTGACGATTTTAAAACAAGATCTCTCCCGCTGATCGAAATGACAAACCAAATTAATCAATGATATTCCTAACGAAATTGGGGAGTGAGAAACAGCTTTTGTGGATATCAGAATTGTAGTATTTCATGTTTTCGCCGAACTCCTCTAATCCATGCTTCACGCGCTGAAATGTTTGGTCGCTGAGCGGATTCGTGCCCTTGCTTGCAAACGAAAACGACCACATGCCGGCGGGATATAGTGGAATATAAGCCAGGTACATTTTGGAAATTTCGTAAATATCATCAAGTGCGGTAAAAACCTGACGCATGCTTTTGTGATAATCCTCTACCCACGGACTTTCGGTTTGGGCGGTCAGCACTCCGTCCTCTGTAAGGCCATCATAGCAGGCCTCCATAAACTCTTTCTCAAATAATCCTGTAGCGGGGCCTACCGGATCAGAACCGTCGATAATGATCACATCGTAGGGATCATCAATATTTTTAACGAACTCGATCCCATCCTCAAATAACACATTGAGCCTGGGATTATCCCAGTCCCCTACCTTCGGTAGAAATTCTTTTGATGCTCTTACTACCGCCTCATCAATCTCCACCATATCCACCGTCTTAACAGATGAATGTCGCAGCACTTCCCGAGCCGTTCCACCGTCCCCGCCGCCAATAATTAGCACTTTTTGCGGATTCGGATGCGAAAACATTCCCACGTGAGTTAACATCTCATGATAGACGAACTCGTCTTTTTCGGAGAGCATGACCATCCCGTCGATTGTCAGCAGTTTGCCCCAGGTATCGCTCTCATAAACTTCCACGGTTTGATATGGCGTCGTCTCAGAAAAAAGCAGTTTTTCAACGCCCACCGTTAACCCCGTCCGGCCGTTGTAGAATTCGTTGTAAGTTAATGGCATATATTATATGCTAATTCTAGATTGAAAATGAGAATAATTAACGAGTGATGAGCAAAGTGCACTTCTTACTCGTTATTCATCATTTATTACTCATACCATAAAACAGCTGCAGCAAAGGTAGAAGCGCAATTTTCAACTTTGTGCTCGATGCCTATAGATTTTATTTCTTTCAGCGCACGTTTACGATATTCAAAAGCATCAACTACCATTTGTCGGACAATCTCTTCAACATTATTTAGGCGACTGTGATCTTCAAATTCCATAATTACACCCGGCTCGGAATCGTCCTCCGGAATTCCAATCGCAATAGCCGACGAGATATAACGTCCCGGCGTAGTGGAGTCGATCTGAGCATAGGCCAACGGAATCAATCCGCCCGGCGGCAGGTCGATATCGCTAATCGCTCGCTGATCAGCACCCGGGGGCAAAATGCTGCTCATCCGCATAAGATTAGTATCACCCACACCGGCATTGAGCAACGCATTATCAAAAGCATTTAATCTCGTACGTCCCTCCGAAGTCCCCTTTACCAAACAATAGATATTGGGAGTATTTACCATTATAAGTTCCTGAAACGACACTGAAGATGATGATTTTCCCATAGCAACTAACTAGTTGTAGCCGAATCTTGAGGTTTAAACATTAATTTTTCGCCCTTTTTTGTTTTAAACATTCCCCGTTTCATTTCCATGCTGGAAATGTTTTTGGATTCAAAAGCCTCTTTCAGATACTCCTGTATAACCCACGGATCAATAGTATCTCCGCAGGTGAAAATATCTACCGCGGCGTAGTTATACTCCGGCCAGCTGTGTATCGACACGTGCGACTCTGCAATTACCACCATCCCGCTAACCCCGTGCGGACTGAATTTATGAAAATTGTGCGAAATGATTGTAGCACCTGATTTTCGCGTAGCTGTCAAGATCGACGACTCAATGAATTCAACATCATTAATTTTATCCGTATCACAATCATAAAATTCAACCAAAATTTGGCGCCCGAGTGCTTCCATTGTTTCTCTTAACTTTACTTAAATTAATTGGTTACGAAGCGGGGGTTCATAAATGAAAAATGCGACCGCTCTCTGATGGTGAAGCAAAACCAAACAGATTACCACCGCACTAAACTCGTTTTGATATTATTAAGACTAAAATATGAATCCACTACGTCTGGCAATTCATAAATGTTTCTTTACGTGTTAAATAACCTAATTTTAAATCTTCGAAAAAGTTCCGCCCGCTTGTTGCAATTATTGAATAACTACCCCATGTTAGGCTTCACAATTAATTAAATAAATTACACAATTTTCCGTAATAATTAATGATTCAACCGCAAAAAAAATTACCCAAAACTCAAGCGCTTTCCCTTTACAAAAACTTATTGCTGCCCCGGCGTATCGAGGAGCGAATGCTAAAACTGCTGCGCCAAAATAAAATCAGTAAATGGTTTTCAGGGATGGGGCAAGAGGCCATTGCGGTAGGACTCACCTCCGCCCTTTCTGATGAGGATTACCTGCTGCCGATGCACCGGAATTTGGGACTTTTTACTACGCGCGGCGTGAATCTGTACAAGCTCTTTTGTCAGCTTCTGGGCAAAGCTGACGGTTTTACCGGCGGACGCGATCGCTCTTTTCACTTTGGCATTCCCGAGAAGCGGATAGTGGGAATGATTTCGCACCTTGCCGCCACGATGCCCATTGCGGATGGATTAGCCCTGGCTTCCAAGTTACGCGACAGCGGTTACGTAGCCGCCAGTTTTTGCGGAGATGGGGCTACCAGCGAAGGCGAATTTCATGAAGCTCTAAACTTGGCTGCTGTCTGGGAGCTACCGGTTATTTTTATGATTGAAAATAATGGGTACGGGCTTTCCACTCCCACTCGTCAACAGTATGCCTGTGAGGATTTGGTGGATCGCGCCCAGGGTTACGGTCTGCGCGGTGTTAAAATTGACGGCAACGATATTTTTTCTGTCATGGAGGCCGTTGCTGAAGCCAAAAAGTTCGCATTGGATGGCGAACCGACATTTATAGAAGCTAAAACGTTTCGCATGCGGGGACACGAAGAAGCCTCCGGCACTTTTTATGTGCCCGATGAAAAATTTGAGAAGTGGGCAGAAGAAGATCCCATTAATCGTTTTGCCGACTGGCTTAAGGGTGAAGAAATGGTCTCCGGCGATGATGAATTGTCCGCGATTCAGGACGAAGTTGATGAATCATTTCTGCCGGAATTGGAACGTGCGCTGGAAGCGGACGACCCCAAATTTAACCCGTCTGAACAAGAACAGCGGATTTTTACACCTGTTACCCTACCCGACAATCAACAAACCGATAAATCTACATCTGAAAAGCGTTTTGTGGACGCCATTCAGTTTTCGCTAAGACAGGCATTTGAAGAAGATGAAGAGTTTATCATCATGGGACAGGATATTGCCGAGTACGGCGGTGTTTTTAAAGTGACGGAAGGCTTCGTTGATCAGTTTGGCGAAGACCGAATCCGCAATACGCCGATCATTGAGGCCGGTGCTTTGGGATGCGCTGTGGGCTTAGCCCTGGAAGGATTTAAGCCGGTTGTTGAAATGCAGTTTTCCGATTTTATCTCCTGCGGATTCAACCAGATTATCAACAATATTTCGAAGGGACAGTACCGCTGGATGCCGCCGCTCAATATTACGATTCGGGCACCTCACGGTGCCGGAGTAGGTGCAGGCCCGTACCACTCTCAGTCTCCGGAAGGATGGTTTATGCAGCATCCGGGACTCAAAA
>CAZYOD010000225.1:0-4038 GCA_964648635.1 uncultured Balneolaceae bacterium
ATAGTGCGAACGTTATCTTCTGCAACCTGCACACGTCCACCCGAAGGCGGATGGGTATAAGCTTCTATTAAAGAAACATCCTCCATATCGTTCTGAAAATAATACGGGATTGCAATGACTGAAGCTTCACGGTTAGTTGCATCAAATACTTTGAGACGCACATGATGCTCCAGAATAGCTAAAATTGACTCATCGGCCTCTCGAAACGAAACATCCAGCTCTTTGTTGGTAATAACATACGGCACATCGGGATTATCAGCGGGGGGCTGCATTTGAAAAACCGAGTCCGGAATACTGCCGAACTGCGCATCCCGAACCTGCGCTTGTGTATCAACAACAGCGAGAAGCATTAGAAAAAGAACCGCCGCTGTAAGTTGATGCAAGAAATTTGAGGTAATTTTAACCATAGAATTCAATAAAACCTGATCGGCTATTTCATTCTTCGAGAAAGTGCTAGTTAGTTACAAACCGACTTTTATTATAAATCGCTTCGGCTCGTCCTTTCAAAGTTTCTCCCAGATAAGGTGAGTTTTTGGATTTTGATCGCACCTGCTCCTCATCGAATGTCCACTCCTCATCAATGTTAAAGAGCGTCAGATTTGCTTTCACTCCTTCTTTAATTTTCGGGACTTCCAGGTTCAGTATCTTCCGGGGATTTTCTACGAACTTGGTCAACAGAGTTTGCAAATCCAGGACCTCCGAATCCAGCAGTTGGCGTACGCTCACGCTCCAGGCCGTTTCAAGACCGATAATGCCGTTAGGCGCGTAAATAAATTCGACTTCCTTCTCTTCAATCGCATGGGGGGCATGATCCGTACAAATTGCATCTATGGTTCCGTCAGCCAAGCCTTCAATCATGGCGTCAACATCTTTTTGTGTACGTAGCGGCGGATGCATTTTCACATTGGTATCAAAATCGCGGCGCTCAATTTCCTCATCGGTCAGATCAAAATGATGGGGGCAAACTTCGGTGGTAACACTAATGCCATCCGCTTTCGCCTGGCGCACGAGATCCACCGCTTTAGCCGTACTGATATGTGCTACATGTATGTGACCGCCGGTGAATTCTGCCAGTAAAATATCGCGGGCAATCATCGTTTCTTCCGCAATGCCCGGCGTACCGTCGAGTCCCAACCGCGCCGAAACTTTTCCCTCGTGCATGTGTCCGGGACGTGACAGCTTAAGATCTTCCTCGTGATTGATAATCGGCATCTCCAGCATGGACGAGTAGTTCAGCGCCACACGCATCAGCTGCGAGTTGTACACCGGATCGCCGTCATCACTGAAAGCCACGGCTCCACCCTCTTTCATGTCACCCATCTCGGCAATCGATTTTCCCTCGCGCTCTTTCGACACGCAACCGATGGGATGCACTTCAACGGGCAACGATTCCGCTTTTTTCTTTATAAACTCCACAACATCACGAGTATGGATTGGGGGGTTCGTATTCGGCATACATGCTACTTCCGTAAATCCCCCGAAAGCCGCAGCCGCACAACCCGTTTCGATAGTTTCCTTATGTTCGTATCCCGGCTCGCGCAAGTGGACATGCATATCCATCCATCCCCCCGAAAGATAGGCGCCATCGGCATCATGTGTTTCTTCGTTTTCTTGGGGATCCAGACCGGAACCTATTACAGAAATAGTGCCATCGCTGATGCGTACATCCACCTTTTCAGATCCGTCAAAATCCGCACCGACAGGACGCACATTTTTCAACAGTAAATTAGGAGTGTAACTCATAAAAACTTTACGTTATTTTTGATGCTAAATGATCATGTCTTTGAGAAGTGCCTAGCACACCCCTCAAAAGCCATTTAAGGCATTTTTTTCAATCGCTCACAGCCCCTTAGTGTTTATAGGATAACATTGTTACCCCTTCATTTTGAGTTGCCAACATACGAAAAATACAGCAAATAAAATCCACTCAGTAGTCATTAAGGTTAGCATGATTTTGAACCCTGTGAATCCTCGACCGACAGTCGAGTGCTGAATATTTGGGGAAGAGCTTTAACAGACTTCTACTAAGTAACTAAGTGGTTACCTTCGAAAATCAGAGGAATGTGCAAAATCAACCTCTTAACAAGCGCATTGCGTAATAGAGAACAGCGAGACCTAAAAGTAAATTAAGACGCCCCAGCCAGCTGGAAAGCTTTCGCATCCTTCTTGTGATGTTGCTGTCGGGCTGCTCATCAATCAGTTTCGCAGCTTTGGGTCCCGCGTAGAAGTCATGTATTCCGCTTACTATCAATACGGCGGCAAACAAATGAAGTTTAATTAATAATTTACCATCAAAAATCTCTATCCAGAAGGAAATAGATAGGAGTTGCTCTAAAGCAAAACCTCGTGTTAGTAAATTTGTAATTCCTGTTACGATAAGTACAATAAAAAGGACCCACGATATTCGACTGAATTTCTTGCCAATCAGCGTAAAAAAAGCACCCTTTTTATTTTTTAAAAGGTGATGGCGAGTGGATGGAACCAAAACGCCGGCTGTAAACAACATACCGCCAATCCAAAATACAGCGGAAATAAAATGAACATAGACCGAGAAGTAATACATGGGAATACGTTTATCTGCAACTTTATGGTAGTTTATGCATATTTTGTGCTACAAAATTAGATTCCATCTTAAATTAACTCTTTTAAAGCTTTCAGTAATATTCCCTGCCGAATAATATGAATAATATACTGATAGCTTACAATTGATTATGACCGCTCAAAAATGTCTCAATCTGATCTGTTCACACAATCCATACTATCCGTTTCGGAACTTACCGGCGAAATAAAAACACTGCTGGAGGGAAATTTTTTAGATGTCAAAGTCGAGGGTGAAGTCAGCAATGCCTCCACAAGCCGAGCCGGACATACGTATTTTACGATCAAGGATGAAGATGCTCAACTCTCTTGCGTAGTCTGGCGGGGTGTCAATCAGAGGCTGGATCTCGAACTCACCGACGGGCAGCAAATTATTGCCGGCGGCGACATCCAGGTTTATCCACCGCATGGAAAGTACCAGCTAATAGTTCGAACCATTGATCAAGCCGGCAAAGGCAAGCTGCAGGAGGCTTTTGAAAAACTGAAGAAGAAACTTAAGAAAGAAGGTCTTTTCGATGATATCCACAAAAAACCACTGCCCCAGTTCCCATTCAAAATCGGAGTTATAACTTCGGCTACCGGGGCGGCTTTTCACGATATTCGCGATACGCTGGAACGCCGCTGGCCCGTTACCGATATTCTGCTGCATCATGCCAGCGTTCAGGGTGTAAATGCTGCACCTCAGCTTGTGAGGGCAATAAATTATTTTTCCGACAAACAGCATGTGGACCTGCTGATTGTGGGACGCGGTGGCGGATCGATGGAGGATCTCTGGCCCTTTAATGAAGAAGCAGTGGCACGTGCCCTGTTTGATTGCAACGTACCGACCGTCAGCGCGGTAGGACACGAGGTTGATTTTAGCATCTCTGATTTTGTGGCCGATGCCCGAGCTGCCACTCCCACGCAAGCTGCAACGCTGGCTACTCCGGATGTGAATGAAGTCCGTATGTTCACCGACAACCTCTCGACCCGCATCCATAATATTATGGAGGAGCAAACGTCCAAACAGAAGGACCGAATTGAACAGCTCGTTCAATCCCACGCCCTGATGGCAGTAAAACAAAAAGTGGCGAGTAATCACGAACGCATTACTTATCTAAGTGATCGACTTCGTAACCGCAGGGAAGTTCATTTTATGAAGAACCGCGAACAGCTTAGCAGTCTGACCCATCGGCTGGAGCTTAAAAATCCCAATGCGCCTTTGGAGCAGGGATATACGCGTATATGGCAGGATGATGAGTGGATCAAAACGAGAGATGTCTTTGACAAGGAAAAAGAATTTACTGTGGAATGGGATGACGGAGAATATTCAGAAGAATAGACTCGAAAAATAAAAAGCCGACTCCCTAGAAATCCGGTACTTCATAAGCAGCTTACATATTTAGATATTACGGAGAACCTGAAGGACAACAAATTATCTCGTATAATGGAGGAAATGCT
>CAZYOD010000226.1:0-4036 GCA_964648635.1 uncultured Balneolaceae bacterium
CCGAAATAAATGGCCCTATTGCCAGCCTTCAAGATCTCCTCCCCAACCTTGGAAACGATTACGTTAAGCGGGGGAACCATCTCCGGTTCTACCGGCGGAAGTCAGTCTAACCTCTATCGTATTCTTATCTACGACGGCGATCAGAACCTTATTACCTACGGAGATGTTGAGGTCCAATAAGTTGTTGTTATAAAGTATTGCTCCTCCTATTTTCAGGTTCATTAAAATGCTGTAGCTGTTATGAGCAAACATAAAATCACAAAAACAGAACGCCGGGTACTAGAAAGACTTATCTTTCCGGAAACTTTTGAGGATGTCTTGGATGAAACCGGCTTACTTTATGGTGAATTGCGCGATGATTTAATAAATCTACTTAGTTTCGGATTTGTCGAAGCCTACGAACGCAGCGGTACAAAAATATCCTTAACGAGTTTTTACGATTCCGACAACCTACAGGATTTTACCTTCCGTGCTACCAGCAAAGGACTCGCTGAAATAAAATCTAAATAAACATGAAATTTGAAGCTATCATTAACGATAAGACCTCTGAACTGGATCTGCTGGAAGAGTCCGGCGAAGTACAGTTTGGGGATGAAAAAAAATCGTATCAATTTCATCGGCAGGAAAACGGACGGTACCTCCTGCGGATGGGAACAAAACTCTATAAAATAGATAATGTAGAGTACGACAAACATACGATTACATTTACCCTTAATGGAAATTGGCACCGGGTAGATGTTCGAAACGAACAGGATCTTTTGCTTGATCGTCTTGGCTTTAAACGTGCCGGGGAAATTGCCGAAGGTGAGCTCAATGCTCCCATGCCGGGCAAAATTCTGGAAGTTCTGGTAAGTGAAGGCGACGAAGTTGAACTCGGCGATCCTGTTGCCATCCTGGAAGCAATGAAAATGGAAAACGAACTTAAAGCTCCCGTTAAAGGCGTAATATCATCTATTGCCGTTCAACAGGGAGATTCTCTTGAAAAAAATGCTCTAATTTTAGAAATCGAAGCAAGTGGATAAATTTGTCATAGAAGGACCTACCCCTCTCAAAGGTGAAATTCCAATCAGCGGATCGAAAAATGCGGCACTGCCACTGATGGCGGCTGCTATTCTCGGCGATTCTCCAACTACTATCACCAACGTCCCCAAGCTCCGCGATATTTACACATTCAATAATGTGATTCGGGTGACGGGTTGCCGCGTTGAATTCGATGAGGATGATGGGGTTCTCACCATCGACCCCAAAAATTTGACGCACCTGGAAGCTCCGTATGAGCTTGTTCGGAAGATGCGGGCTTCCTTTTATATGCTGGGAGCACTATTGGGTAAATTCGGCGAAGCAAAAGTTTCGCTGCCCGGCGGTTGCGCGTGGGGACCGCGTCCCGTGGATTTACATCTGAACGGAATGCGTGAAATGGGCGCGGATATTGAGCTCAATGAAGGATATGTGATCGCCAGTGCCCCCGAAAAAATGAAGGGCGGTACTTTTAAACTGGAGCCAAGCAGTGTAGGAGCTACTGTTAATCTGGTCCTTGCTTCGGTGCTGCGCGCCGAAAAATTCACCATTAAAAATGCCGCAAAAGAACCTGATGTAGTGCTTCTCTGCAAACGACTTGTCGATATGGGCGCAAATATCAAAGGCATAGGTACCGACACGCTAACGATTCGCGCCGTTGATAGTCTGAAAGGCATAGAAATCCGAAACGCGGCCGATCGCATCGAGACGGGAACTTTTATGATTGCCGCTGCCATGCATCCCGAATCGGAAGTCACTCTAACCAATGTAGATGTGGATGATCTTGGACAATTTCCCAAATCTTTCCGAAAAACCGGGGCTGATATAAATATTGAAGACCATACTATTCATATCAAAGCTCCCAAAGAAATCAACCCTACATCGATAAAAACCAAAATTTATCCAGGGTTTCCGACCGACCTGCAGGCTCAGTGGTCTACTATGATGACGCAGGCCGCAGGTGAATCGAAAGTAACCGATACTATTTACGACGACCGGTTTAGTTATGTGCCGGAGCTGGTGCGGCTGGGTGCCGAAATCGATGTTGAGAAAAATTCCGCACACATTAGTGGTAAAACCCAGCTAAAAGGTGCCTCAGTGATGAGTACCGACCTGCGTGCTAGCGTAAGCCTTGTGCTGGCCGGCATGGTGGCGGAAGGAACAACGGATGTATTACGAATTTATCACCTCGATCGCGGTTACGAAGATCTAGAAGATAAACTTAGTAATGTTGGAGCCAGTATTCAGCGCGTGAATCAAGAAAATAATTAGTCTTATCAGCCCTTCATTCCGTATAATCACGCGGGAATAGAATCCGGAAAGTAGTACCCTCGTTCGGTGCTGTATCAATTTCGATGACGGCCTTAAGCAGCTTGCACAGCCGTCGAACAATGAGCAGGCCAATGCCTTCACCGGAGCGTTCTTCTCCTGAATCAGCTGGACTGGGGTCAGCATCAGATTCCATGGTAAGAAAATCTGTATATGTAGAAGAAAGTCCCGGACCGCTATCGGCAATTTTAAGCTGCCAGGTATTATTTGGCTCTGAGGACCAGCCTACTTCTACATAGCCTTCGTTGGTATATTTCAGTGCGTTAATCAATAAATTTTGCGTAATACGCTGAATTTTATTTCGATCTCCTTCTATAGAAAACTCCGCTTTTCCAGGGCATTTCAACTCCAGGTTTTTTGCCTCGGCCAACGGCCGCAGGCTGTCACAAATACCGTTCAACATTTCGGCTGCATTAAAGGAGGTGATATTTACCTCTTCCTGCCCGGCCTCTAATCGGAACAAATCTAACAAATTATTAAGCAATTGCTCCAAACTGTCGGCAGCTATCGACATCTCTTCCAGAATATCTGTCGTCCTCTCATCAAAATCCCTGCCTTTCAAAAGAGAAAAGCCAATCTGCAACGATGAAAGAATTCCTTTTAGATCGTGGGATGTTTGCTGTAGGTTTTCATCCTGAAACTTTTTGTTAGACAAAGCCATCTCAAGATCTTGTACCTGTGCCTCAGCTTCTCGATTTTGTAGCTTATAAAACTCGTCAACGCTGTTCTGAATTCCTTTATGGATAAGTTCTGTAACAATTTTTTGGGCTTCTTTTACGGTCTCATAACTCAACGAATGAGCATCTTTAGCTGAGTTAACATAATTAATTAACACCCCATGAAGTCGACTCCACTCTTTTACCGTTTCTCGAAGATCAAATCCATGTTCCCACCTTTGGGCCCCGTGTTTCCTGGCAATCTTTCCGGGAGATACATTTTCTCGGTAAAAATATTTGCTAAGTATCTCTATAAAAATAGGTACATGGTTTCTAAATTTTTCTCTGGAGAGCGTTATGAGTTGCGAAACCTGATCTTCATCTTCCAGTAGCATCTCCCAATCCTTTAAAATACTCTCCTGTTTATTTAAGAGATAGCCGGCAAGGGAACGGAATTCCTGAGTAGATTCTTTAATTTGAACCATAAAAATTCAGCGTCAGATAGTAGAAAAAGCAAATAAGAATTTTTTACTAAAGGCACTATGTTGTGTTCCCCAACACCGACTCTTTCCCACTTTAATTACGTTTACATAATAGCAAAACTACTTGTATATTTATGTGATACTTAGAACAAGTATTCAGAGATTATTAATCTTAGGTTTTCTTTTTTGCAGCATTTTATCAACTCACAAGCATTATTAAAGGTTTTTACTGCTTTTCTAAAGCATTTGAATTTGTTTTTTGAATACTCAGCGTTCTATTTGTATGCGCTGCTTTCTTGTGACGATCCCCTGCAAGATATCTCCTTCTCTGAATACCCTTGGTTTAGACAAAATTTTTCTCCTAACAGGAATTTTAATATAGCGGTTGCTGAATCCCCGCTAAGACGAACGAATTTTAAGACTGTTGTAATTATGAAGCCTATTGACTCTTTGATCAGGATTAAAAGTCCGGAGGACAGCAACTGCGTGAAAGACGAGTATTTCAATGAAAAATCAAATCATTATTCACGCTTCGGGAAAGCAGACCCGGAT
>CAZYOD010000227.1:0-4031 GCA_964648635.1 uncultured Balneolaceae bacterium
AAAGGCCTCGTCCGGCAAACTCAACCGAGCCTGCTCAACGAAGCCTTGTGCGTAGTTGAGCGGAGAGGGAGGGATTCGAACCCTCGATACCCCTTATGGGGGTATACTCCCTTAGCAGGGGAGCGCTTTCGACCGCTCAGCCACCTCTCCAATAAAGAGTCGCAAATATAACCTGCTTATAAAATCTTATCAATTTAAAATTGATAATTTATTCAAGTAATATTTCTATTTAATCGTCGGCGTCCAGAATATAGACCTGGGCCAAATTTCGACCCTCCTGGGCGTAATCCAAGCCGTAACCCAAAACAAAAAGAGTCGGGATCTGAAACCCTACATAATCCAGCTGTACATCGTGGTGAGTCGCTTCGGCTTTGTGAAGTAATGTAACCGTGGCAATAGAAGCGGGATTCTTTTTCCCCAGCTTGTCTACCAGATAGTTCATCGAGAGTCCGGTATCGACAATATCCTCGACTAAAATAACATGGCGATCTTCAATATCGGCATCAATATCTTTAAGGTCGGTCACCTCTCCGGATGAAACTTTTTCATCGCCGTAACTGCTGAGCTTCAAAAAATCGACCTCACAAGAAATATCAACCTGGCGCATCAGATCAGAAAGAAAAATATAAGCGCCGTTCAAGACTCCAATAAAAATAGGATTCTTGCCTTTATAGTTTTTAGAAAGCTCTTCTCCCAATTCGACGATCCGGGCCTGAAGCTCTTCTTCCGTCAGATAAATCTTAAATTTTTCACCGTTACACTCAACAGTTTGGGGTTTGTAAATGGACATGTGAATCTAATTTCTGTACTTAATTTCCAGGCAGTATTCGGTATCAGAATTGCATTTCATTTTTTCTGAAATAGTGCCGGGTGAGGTTTGATTTTTAATTGGCGGAAAGATAACAGCACAGATTGTTTCTTCAAAAGATTCAATGACCAAAGCCTGCTTTTTATAGGCCGCACTTATTTTGCGATTTGTCAAATGATCGGAAACCGCCTGATGCCCTTCCATCCCAAAAGGCTGAATAATATCGCCCGATTCCCACCGCCGAATTGTGATCGGCCAACGTAGCTTGTCAGCATTTAGATAAAGGGCATTTTTGAAATCGGGGCTTTCGAATTTTTCCTTTGTAAGGAGCAGGTTACCTACCTTCATTGGTGCGCCCTCAATCTGATCAGCTTCAATCTCAACGGCAACAAAATCCTCTTCTTGTATTCCTTGAATAACATAGTGCTCACGATCCCGCAGTATCGAGACGCCGGCAGTAATTGAGATTTCCTTGCCTGTCTGTAAATTTGGGAGTTCCTCAACACGTTCTAAACTGTGGTGAGAAATTTGCACCTCAGGTTTTTCCTGTTTGAGCAGAAAAAGAATGAGCGCTTTTTGTACACCCGGGGCAAGTGAATGAAAGGCTTGACGTTGAATGCCGTGTTGATCCATCAACCGATCAGCGATCCAGCTAAGCGAATGTTGGTAGTTATCGGCCTGATCAGAAATTCGCAACACATTTGTTTTCCAGCCCGGAAAAAAGTTGGAAAGCTGTTCGAGCCATTCATTGCGCAAAAAATTGCGGGCAAAATTGGTTTCTAAATTTGATTCGTCTGTGCGGAATGGGATCGCATTTTGTTCTGCATATTTTTCGATTTGTTCGCGAGAATAATTGAGCAGCGGTCTAAAAACTTCTCCATCCCAAATCTGCATACCGCTCCAGCTGGCTAATCCCGCACCGCGAAACATTTTTTGAAGGATTGTTTCCACCTGATCATTCTGATGATGCGCAATCGCAATACCATCAGCATCCTCTTCTTGTGCAAGCTGTCGAAAGATATCATACCGAAAATCCCGAGCCCACTGCTGAAAATTTTGTCCCTCTCCTTCGGGTGGATCAACAGTAGTGGTATGACATTCAAAGCCCCATTCAAGGGACATCTGTTCAACAAGTTCGGCATCATTCTCCGAGTCGGCCCCTCTTTTTTGATAGTTAATGTGTGAAACCAGTGCTGAAATGCCAAGTTTTTTGAGGATATACAGCAAACACATCGAATCAGCACCACCGCTAACCGCCACTACAAACTTCGGATTTGAAACATTGGAAAAATGGCGCTGCACATTTTCCCGAACGGCTTTTTCAATCGGTAATAAGTCGGATTTGTTCATATGAAAAAGATTCAATTGCACCCTCGTGATCCAACATCAGTAATTTACCTGCCTCATCGATTCCCAACAATTTATAGGTATCTTCACGCAACTCATCATTAACTTCAAGGCCAATCCACTGACCATGGCCTTTTATATGTTGATTGATAGATTTTAGTAAACCCGGTTGCTGGCGATGCCACAGGTTATAATAATGTTCAATTCGGCTTAAAACATCACCCAGGAAAAACTCCCGCTTTACCTCCCCACCATTTTCCAAGCATACGGATGTGGCTATACTACTTAGATCTTTAGAAAATTTTTGCTGATTAACATTTAATCCAATACCGATGACCAACCGATCCAGATGATTGCCGCTGAACATAGTTTCGGTCAGCACTCCTGCTATTTTACGGTTGTTAACAATCACATCGTTGGGCCATTTTATGCAGGCATTAGATTCATCCAACAAATCATTAAGATGATCTACGACTGCCAAAGCACAGGCCAATGTTAACACGTGAAATCGTTCTGCCAGCGAAGGGATAAACGCCATAGAAAACGTAAGGTTTTGCCCCGGCTCTGACTCCCACTTTCGGTTATACTGCCCGCGTCCGCGACTCTGATCATCGGTCAAACATACCATTCCCTGCTTTACATCATCAGCAGGTATTCTTTTGAGGTACCTGTTTGTGGATTCCAGTTTATCAAAGTAGCACAAGCTTTGCCCCAACCACTGCGTCTCAAGGTGCTGCTGAAAAACAGATTGATCAAATTGAGAACTCAAAACAATGCTTTTTTTCAAATTACGGGACTAAGCTTCAGCCAGCTTACTTTTCAGCAAATCTATTTTTGCAATAGGCGTTGGATCAATATCACTCAACATGGCTAAATAAAAGCTGGTCCAGTCGGCCAGTTGAATAAGTGAAAACAAGCGGGTCAACTTTGCTTGGCCACGTGTTTTCAAAATGTGTATCGACGATGCTTGATCCTTAACTAACTCTTCGACAATCTCCATCCGACGCTGTACGCGGGGATTGTCTTCCTTATCTATCAGCAGAACCACAGAAAGCCGCCCGGTTAAATGCACAATACGTTCCCAGCCTACAATTTCGTTATGATTCATTTCGGGCAGCGTGTTACCATAGGCTAACGTCTTAGCATTTTCGGCAAACTGGCCCCTCCACCGGAGGTTGACCGGCTCCATCATTGTGGCATCAGAATAAAAAATCGGGAGCGTGTCGTTAAGTTCTTCGGCCAGATTCAGTGCTTCGTTATCTTCAGGATTCGACAGTAAGTCATTTTGTTCTGATAAAAATGATGCCGTCTCGTTGAGGGATCCGTCTCCGTCATCCACAAAACCAAGGTGCTGGAAAATACGATATAAGGGCACAAAACTGTATCCCAGGGCTGCTCGCGGTGGCATTCCCCCGGGAATTTTTATGTAATCAAAATCTTCTTTTGCAGCTTTCAGCATCAACTCTCCACCGGAGGTTACCCCGATAGTCTGTGCACCTTTATTATGAGCAGCGGTCAATGCGGTAAGTGTTTCTTCGGTATTACCGGAAAAACTACAGCCGATAAAAAGAGTGTTTTCGTCTATCCAGTTTGGAATTTCGTAATGTCGCACCACCTGGATGGGATACGGACAAGTTTTGTAGCTATATGCGCGAATCAAATCGGCCCCGATCGCAGAACCGCCCATCCCGGCAAAACAAATTTTGTTAATTTTTCCCTGATCAACAGTGAGCTCGAGATCTCCCGTCATCTCCATGGCCTCTTTCCACTGATTCGGAAATCCGGTCAAGAACCCCCACATGTTTTGGCTGTCAATAGTTTTAATATGCTCTAGATCCATGCTTAATTAGTTTTTTGCTTTCCAGTTCGAAAAAAT
>CAZYOD010000228.1:0-3999 GCA_964648635.1 uncultured Balneolaceae bacterium
CCATCGAAATCGTCACCGAGCACTTCTTGCATTCTTTCCAAGCCGTTTTCTGCAACGAATCGTGCCTGCTGAACGCCCTCCCAGTAAAAACCGGAATCCTCGGGATCAATTTTCCCGTGGCGTAATGTGCTAGTTAAATAGTAACTACCACTAGCCGCCAGTTCATCCGACAGTCGGGCACCGGTAAAACCAAGATCATCATATATATAGGAGAAGTCAGCTGACATCCCTGTTACCAGCGTTTCCATTCCTTCTACCGTGTTAAGGTCTTTTTCCTGGATTCTTCCGGGATTTGTTACCCCAAAGTCGCATCCTGATACTAAAAGAGAAGTAGCGACTAATAGTATAAGTGCAACACCTATGTTATAATTTTTCGCAAATCTAATGAGTAATTTCATAATTCTGGCTTTCTTCAATGTTATATTTTTTGGAAAACTCGGATTCATACTTTTTACCCCTAAAATCCTATGTTAAGCTTCATGATGAAGGTTCTCAGTGGAGGAATGTTGTAGTATTCCTGTCGGTAATCCACAAAGTCACGAGCCCCATCTTCAAAGGCTTCCGGGTCCAAGCCAGGATAATCAGTAAACGTCCATAGATTCTTGCCCTGAACTTTAATAGTGGCATTCCGAACGTTCCCGGGTAACCAACTTTCAGGCACACGATAAGAAACAGAGGCAGAACGTATCTTAAAAAAGTCTGCAGCCCTAGTCCACATACCATACGTGGTTTGGCTCGGATCACATAAAGCAAGTTCCCCGGCAGTCAGGCTAGAAGTATTACCCTGATCAATCTGCGACTGAATATCTGTACATGTAGGCCATGCTCCTCTTCGAACGTTTTGGTAAGCTGTCCCCGAGGACAATACATGACCACCTTGACCTTCTCCGAGTATATCTATCGTAAGCTTATCCTTTACTGAGATGCTGGTATTAATGCCATACGTATGAGTAGGATATGAAGGACCGATATATTGGTCTTCAAATTCAGGATCCTCACCTACCGCATTCGGATTTGTTACCCGGTCGTGGAAATAACTGGGCACAGAATAGCCTGTACGCAGTTCCTGTCGCCAGCTAACATAAATCCTATCAACATCTCCAAGATCTAAAGCCTCACTTTTGTTTGTAGAATATTGTCCACCGACAGACCATTGAACAGGGCCTTCCTGTATGACGTTGACATCTAATTTTGTTTCAATGCCTTTATTCTCAAGCTTTCCTACATTTTCCAACTGTGAGTTCACAAAACCGGTTGAAGGTGCAGGCTGTACAGGTACAAGAGCATCTTCGGTGAGCTGGCGGTAATAGGTAAATTCAGCAAATACACGATCATTTATAAATGAACTTTCAAAACCTACCTCGAATTCCCCAGTACGTTCAGGTCCCAAATCAGGATTACCTAAATTTTGCGGTGTTACAGCTGGTTGTCCTTCATCACCTGAAACAGATCTCCAGGTTCTAAGTGCAGCAAAGGCATCGGGAGCTCTCCCTGATTCACCATAGGCGGCACGAAGCTTCATCGTACTCCAAAACTCGGGCCAGAAGTCATAATCTGATGGGACAAACGAACCCGAAATTTTTGGATAAACAGCCAGTCCGAAATCATCACCGAACGTACTGTGCCCGTCAACACGAAGACCACCAGTCACAAATAAACGATCGTTATAGCCTATCTTCTGTTGAGCAAAAAAACCACCGCTAACTGTGCTGATACGATCCTCAAAAGCCGAGGTTCTGGCTCCGGAGTCAACCAGCTTGTCACCGGGACCACCGAACTCTTCACCAAAAGCGTTAAGAGCAATAACACTCTCATCATACATTTGTGCTCCCCAAGAAGTACTTGAGGTAAATTTAGCACTGACATCAAAGTCATAAGAACCAGTATAATCGATGGTGCGATTGGTCATTTTATAATAATCAGCCTCACGATCTCCTTTGGGATCATAGAAAAAGCCGAATGGACGTTCTTCAGTATAATCCTGTTCGCTGTAATCAATACCCACTGTCACCTTGTGCAGCATATTTACCATAGGAGTCCAGTTGGCAGTAAAGCCTGAGGTAAAGTGATTAGAACGGGTAAACAAGTCCATATTAAACACCTTACTATTATCGTTATCCGGCGTATAACCAGCATCTCCTCTTAATGTATTCAGCAGAAAACCTTCAGCATTATTTCCATCCGGAGTCCATTGTGTCTCCTTATATGTATAGCTGGTGTTAAATTTAAAATTCAGATTCTTTGTTGGACGGAATCCAAAATTACCTCGCATCCCGTAATTATCGCTACCTTGGGGACCAAACACCCCGTCTTCAGAGGCCAGCTTACCAGAAATGAAATAACTCAATTCCTGTCCTCCGCCTCTTACTGAAAGATTATATCGCTGAAGATGACCATTTTTATGATAGGAACCACTCTCAGGACATCCGGGATCAATACCTTCACAATCCCATAATCCCAACCCAGTTGGATCACCATCGGGACCTAACTTGGGCATGTTGTTAAATCCTTGTGAAACGGACACATCCCAACGAGCATCTCCTTCTGCACCCTGCTTGGTAAAAATCTGTATCACACCGCCGGAAGCTTCCGTCCCATAAACTGTTGTAGCAGCAGCGCCTTTTATAATTTCCACCCTGGCTATGTCATTCGGATTTAGATCATCAAATGGTGCTGCCGCCTGATTTACCTCAGGGTCACTGCGGTAAGCGCCACTTGCAACACGCACTCCATCTATATAAATAAGAGGCTGATTGCCCTGGGAAAATGAATTACCGCCGCGAAGCCGGATTGTACTCGCCGCACCAACCTGCCCGGAATTGTCCATAATTGTAGCACCTGCCGTCCGGCCTTGTAATACATCACCAAAATCGGATATTGTGGCAGATTCAATTTCTTTAGTTCCTACTCGTTCAAGACTATTGCCAAGTTCCTTGCGACGGGTTTGTCCACCAGTACCAGTTACAACAACTTCATCCATCTCCAAAGAAGTCTCACCAAGCTGTAGATTGACTGTCACAGTTTCTCCGGATGCGACATCAACACTTTGGCTAACAACTTTATATCCAACAAAGCGAGCCTCAATTACTTGACTACCCTGCGGAACACTCCGAATGACAAATTCTCCATCTGCATTCGTTGATGCGCCAATATTAGTTCCCTGTACAATGACATTAACTCCCGGCATCGGCTCTTCCGACCCTTCTTCTGTTACTGTTCCTTCAACAGTTCCCTGCCCCAAAGCATTTATAGTCCCGAAAAGCACCAGGGAGATTCCAAGGAGTATTATATTTAACGTTTTATTCATAACCATCCACCTTTATTTCTATTTATTTAGAAAGCAATTGTCCTTAATTACTAATTTACTGTATCCCATTGGAGATAAAATTCTCCAAATTTCTATAATCAATTTATTGACTATTAGACGTTATCTTAGACAGGTTCTTATTATCGAAAGAAGTAGGTTCCCTGCCGACAGCATATACAAGTTTACAATAACTATGCCATGCTCAATATGTGTATAAGCTTCATTAGAATGCCGTAAACCAAACCAGTTTCTGTGCTGTTATATTACAACAGTGTGCTATTATAACACACAATTAGGCAATAAATATTATGTCATAAATTTATATACCACATTCTTATGAATGGCATTATTTCTGCAGCTAACATAACTTCACTCCACTTAGCTTAAGCCCGTTTAGTTATGAAGTTTTTTACTAATCAAAAACTGCTTTTATTATCAGCGTTTGTCATTTTATTTGTCACGATAGTTTCCTTCTACCTCTACCAAGGGGTAATGAAAACAGCGGGTGAGATTATCAAAGACAATAAAAATATTACCCAAACAGCTGTTAAGAAACTCATAGTGAGTACTGGAGAAGACCTGACCCCAATCTGGAATGAATACCTGGAAGGTAAGAATAGAATCACGAAACAGGATGAACGACGGGCGGATTCACTATTATCAAGAGATGTAAAAGAGATCTTGACAAATTT
>CAZYOD010000229.1:0-3983 GCA_964648635.1 uncultured Balneolaceae bacterium
CAAAGGATTAGTGGCGCTGATGGTCCGTTTTTATTCTGGGCAAACACCAGAGACGATCATATCAACGAGCCCCGATTTCATCAAAAAAATCGGCATGGAGCAGCATCTTTCACCGACACGGTCCAATGGACTGGCTTCCATGGTTAAGCAGATGAAAATTTATGCCATGGCTTACAAGACAAAAATTGAGCGCGAGCAGGCCGAAGCCTAACTTTATTAGGTTCTTTTAATAGTACCTTGACCCCCTTTTCTTTTTATTAACTTGGTATCGTCTATAGTATGTTTACAGCCAAGAAGTTACCATGTATTCACTACCCGGTTTAAAAAAATTAGCCTCTGCCCGTGATCTGGCCCAAGACCGGCTGGAGCAGATTAATAAGACCGGTATCATAGTGCTCCACAATGTGTCATTTTCCCTGGCAGCCGTCGCTTTGTTGTTTCTTTTTGCCTTTCGGATGAATGATACGATTTCTCTCTCTTGGTTTTTTATGAGTATCAGCGTGGCCTATATTTTAATTCCCATTCTTGCCCGAAAAGGATACGAAGACACCGCCAAATTCTTGCTACTGGCGTATGTAAATATCTGTATCCTCATTTTGAGTTCTGTTTTTGGCAAAGAAATGTTTATACAAGCCTTTTTTATACCATCCTGCGGCCTGGCCATTTTGTTGTATGATAAAGATCGCATCAAACTGCGGAATGTTGGGATTGGTATAGCTATCGTCTGCTATCTGATTTTGGATTATATTATTTTTGATCAGATATCTCTTTCGGCCGATGAAGGAGAAATAGTCAAATGGAGTATTTTGGGTGCCGCTTTTATCACCACGTGGATAACGTTTAATAAGTTTTCTGATTCCAAAGATATGGCCGAAGAGCAGACTCGGGAGCTGCTGAAAGAAACCCAGCAGTTAAATAAAAAGCTGTTGCAAAAGCGGGAACAGCTCGAAAAAAATGTAAAACAGCTGGAAAAAGCCAAAGAAAAGGTAGAAGAGGGCTCACGGGCAAAATCGGAATTTTTATCTACAATGAGCCATGAGATTCGTACGCCGATGAATGCTATTATCGGTATGACAAATTTGCTGGTGAAAGATAATCCTCGGGAAGATCAGCTGGAGCAGCTCGAAATCCTGGATTTCTCCGCTAAAACATTGCTGTCCTTAATTAATGACGTGTTGGACTTTTCTAAGATCGAATCCGGTAAAATTGAGTTTGAATCGGTACCGTTTAAGTTGGAGAATTTGCTTAATGGGGTTTTGGAAAGCTTTAGATTTACCGCCGATAAGAAAGATGTAATGCTCTATTTGGATCTGGACGATAAGATCCCGGAAGTAATTTGCGGTGATCCCAACCGGCTGACACAAATTCTGAATAACCTTGTCAGCAACGCGGTAAAATTTACTGAAGAGGGAAGTGTGGGAATTGTTGTCAAAGAAAAGGAAGCTAATAACAATCATCTAAACTTACTTTTTACTGTTACTGATACCGGGATTGGAATTTCGACGGAAAAGCAGAAAGAAATTTTTGAAAGTTTTACTCAGGAGCGTACCGAGACCTCTCGTATTTTTGGAGGCACCGGCTTGGGACTTACAATAAGTAAAAAACTGATTGAGCTGCAGGGCGGAAAAATTTATCTGGAAAGCGAAAAGGGTAAGGGCAGTACATTTTATGTTGAACTGCCATTTAAAACCAGCGAAAACGGATCTGCCGAGGCGACTTCTTTTACCCAGTATAGCATGCCGGATTCCCTTAAGGGGGCAACAGTAATGCTAGCGGAAGACAATGCCATTAACCAGAAAGTGATGACCCGCTTTTTAGATAAATGGGATATAGAGGTTATTGTGGCCGAAGACGGTAAGCAGGCGGTGGAGATACTTACCGACAATCTCGTGAATCTGGTACTGATGGATCTGCAGATGCCCGAAATGGACGGTTATGAAGCTACGAGAAAAATACGCGAGCTTGCAGACAATCAGAAATCCGAGGTACCGATTATTGCGTTAACAGCTGCGGCTTTAAAAGAGGTAAAAGAGAAAGTTTTTGCATCGGGGATGAACGACTATCTCACAAAACCCTTTAATCCCCCGGAACTTCAGAAGAAGCTGGAGTACTACATTCTGAATAAGGAGTAACTCTATTCTTTAAGTGTAAAGCCCACCTTTAATCCCACCTGCCATTGGGTTACACTTCCATTCTCGATACTACCGCGTGTTTCGGTAACTTCGAACCAGCGCATATCTTCTACCGTTTTGTTCGCTCTGGTGATGGCATTTTGGATAGCGTCTTCCAGAGATTTATCAGACGTGCCGGTAATCTCGATCTTTTTATAGGTATGGTTTTCCATCGTCTCGAAATTTAATTAATAGGTACTTTTTAATATCGAAGACATCCGCCAATAAAAAAAGCGCCACCATAAAATGATGACGCTTTTAATCTAATGATATCTTTATAAAAAATCGTATTACAAAGGAATCACCTCTTGTGCCTGTAATCCCTTTTCACCTTCAGCAACAGTGAATTCGACTTCTTGGCCTTCTTCTAATTTTTTGTAGCCTTCCATCTCAATTTCACTGAAGTGTACGAAAATATCTTCGCCTTCTTCTCTAGTGATAAACCCATAACCTTTCCCGTTATGGAACCATTTTACGGTGCCTACTTCACGATCTGCCATGATAAATCTCCAAAATATTTGACTTCTTGTGCTACTTAAATGTTCAATAACGCCTTGCTAACGCAATAAACAGCGCCTGAACGCCTAAGTATAGTATATTTTTTGGGGATTACCTACTCTGAAAAGAAATTTCATATCCCAATTTTTTGATATTTTTAAGATCAATCGTCGAAAGAAAGAAAATGTCCAACTAAAATGGCCGGTCAACAACGTCTTTTTGAACACTATAATCCGTTAGAGCAGCGGGTGGGTAAATCTTTTTTTGATGAGCTTCCTAAAGTGACGGGGGTGTATAAAATGTACGGTAGAAACGGTAAGCTGCTGTATGTGGGTAAGGCCAAAAATTTGCGAAATCGGCTGTTTACCTACCGACGTGCAAAAATGGGGACTATTCGCCGCAAAATTATACGGCTGATCAGGATGACGCATGATATTGCTATTGAAATCTGTGAATCCGAGAAGGAAGCACTGTTGCTGGAAAATAAGCTTATACGTAAACATCAGCCGGAATTTAATCATGCTAAGAAGCAGCCGGAAACGTACTATTATGTAGGTTTGGAGCGGAAGAAGGAGATACTGGATTTCAGCCTGCAGATGCACATTCCCGATAGGGCTTTTGTGTTTGGCGCGTTTAGAGGTCACCGCCTGGTTCGCAAGACAATGGGCGGGATTATTCGCACTCTATATATTTTAGAAAATGAGGTGGAAACCGTATTTGGGATGCCGTCGGTTCTAACTCAAAAGTTGACGCCGATGCAATACGGTCTTTCCCTTGGAACGTTAGGTGAAGAGATCTGGATGCCGTTGCTGAATTTTTATGAGGGAAAAAACCGTGAGTTAATGGATCTGATTATATTAAAATGCGAGCAGAACGGGTTGTTGCAGTCATTTGCCGGTTCTGTCATTTTAGATGATTTGGAATCGATGAAATGGTTTTATGAACGCTGCTCCCGACGCAATTTTCAGATCCGCCGACAACTTGATTTGGATTCGAGGCTTATCCCCCAGCAAAAACTGGACGACTACCTTATTGAATGGGCATTTGCCGGGGAATAGAATTATAACGGTTTCCTTTTCCGTGCTACAGTGGGAAGGGTAGACGTACTGACCGAGGTGATCATAAATATTAATCCCACAACCAAGTGTGGCAAAAACACCTGTTCATTAAAGTTAAAGATCCAGGGAGATGCGGATAAAAATACACCGGTTGTCGCATCCATTACAAGATGCGTCCGCTTGGATATTTCGGGTATATATCCGTATTCATAATCAGTAAGCAGACTGTACAGGATAACTGCTGCTCCCAGTAAGA
>CAZYOD010000230.1:0-1185 GCA_964648635.1 uncultured Balneolaceae bacterium
TTAGAACTAAATCCTTTCTAGAACAAGTATTTTAATACAGCCTTCTTGAGGGATGAAAGCTAGGGTGATAAAACAATACTTAGTATACATGTCACAACAAGGTAAAGTTAAATGGTTCGATGTTGAAAAAGGATTCGGATTTATCGAGCCTGAGGACGGAGGTAAAGATGTTTTCGTCCACCGCAACAACGTAGAAAATTTGGACTATAATCAAGGACTGGAAGACGGAGAGAATGTAGAATTCGACGTCGAAGAAACCGACAAAGGTTTGAGTGCTGTTGAAGTACGCAGTCTTGATTACAAGTAGTTTGCAGCCAAGATATTGGTTAAGAATAAAGCCCGCTTACAAAAGCGGGCTTTTTTTATCCATCTTTTTAACAGCAGAATAAAAAAACAGAGAGCAGCGTAAGACCTCTTCATCCTTTCCAAATTTCACCTTATATTTACGGGCGAATAACAATCAAGAGATCACTAAACTTTACAACTCTATAAGACTAATGAAACAGAACCCCGCCAAACTACTGCAGCAGTACTTTGAACAGCATGACATCACACCACAAGAATTTGCGCAAATTTCCGGTATGCCTTTGAACGAAGTAATGGGCATTATTGAAGGAGAGCTGCCCGTCACATTCTTGCGTGCTAATCACTTGGCTGCCGCCTTTGACACCGATCCCGATAAATGGCTTGCCATGCCTAAAAAAACCGGCAGCTAACGCATTAACAAATTACCTTCGGTTTACAATACGCATCCCCCGATCAATATCCCCCTTGATATCTTCGACGTGATGAAGATGAAAAACATTGACAAGGAAAAGCATTGCAAGGGTTCCCATAAAAGAGTATAGAAGCACTCCGCTGAGCTCCAGATATAATCCTAACACCCCGATTAGAACGGCACTCACACTGCCCCACACGATATTACCTCTCAGCGAGATGCCCTCGTGTCCCACAAGATAGCCAAGCACCCAGCCTGTGGTTATCCCTAAGATCAGTAACCAGAATATCGTTGTCGCACTTAGCGTTTCCATGGATCATAATTTTATTGCAGTTCCAACCCCATGAGTTGGCAAGGGATTGATTTTTAACGGGTATCAGTATTAACATACCATCAATTTGCGAGAGCGTTGTAGGGGATTCTCGGTCTAATCCCCCTCTCCATTTCACTACAGTCCGCGCGCCTTG
>CAZYOD010000230.1:1195-3738 GCA_964648635.1 uncultured Balneolaceae bacterium
GGTTATAGTCGACCTGCCCGCCTATTCCCCCTTTCCCTCCAAAACCCCATGTGCTGTAAGGATTTCCCCCCTTTTATTTTGCTCCAAAACTGTCTAATCTAATTTATAAACCAATCTAATCTTAAGGGGGATTGAACTATGAAATCATTAAAAATTACGGGGATCGTTATCTTAACGCTCGTTGTGTTTTTCTTTGGGATCGCCATGTTCCTGCCTTCGAAAATCCATGTAGAACGAGCAATTGTCATTCCCGCATCATCAGAGATAGTATTCAATCAGATAAACGATTTGCGCCAGTGGAGAGAATGGTCGCCCTGGCATCAGATGGATCCGGATATGAAAATAACATACCGCGATTATCTTTCCGGCAAAGGAGCTTCATATAAGTGGCAAAGTGAAAAAGTAGGCAGCGGAGAACTCACCATAACCGAAAGCCAGCCCTATGAATACATCGAAACCGAGATGAACTTTATGGAACAGGGAGCCGCCAAAGGATATTACCGGCTGGAGACTGTTGAGGAGGGCACCGAGGTGACGTGGGGGTTTGAGTCGGATATGGGAGACGGTCCGATTTCGAAATATATGGGACTGATGATGGACAGCATGATCGGAGCTGACTTTGAACAGGGGCTGCAAAATTTAAAAGCCCACGTAGAGTCATTGACTCAACCGGTAACCAAAACCTCCGCAACGGTCAACTGATTTTTCAGCTCAATTATTTTTGGCGCCGTATCGGCAAACGATATGGCGCTTTTTTTATCACGGATTTACCCACAGGGGTTCACGGGATTTTCTTACAATTCCCGCATTGCTTCCCTTTCGAAATCCCCTGCCTAAAGATGGTATTGTATATGGAATCAATCCCAACTTCAGCACGAGTCCTATCCCATGAAGCAACAAGAAAATGATATTTTTGATCTCTACGATCTAATGCTGGAACAGCTTCGCGATCTATACGACGGAGAACATCAGCAGATCAGATTTTTAGAAGAGCAGACAGAAATTGCGGAAACCTATGAACTCAACGAATTTCTGAACTATCATCTAAAAGAAACCACCCGGCAAATCAGGCGGATCGAAGAAGTGTTCAACGTCCTCAACGAAGATCCCAAAGGTGAAAGCTGCGACGGCATCAAGGGACTAATTAAAGAATCCCGTAAACTGGCGGACCGTTGCCTCAACGATGAAGTCCGCGACGCGGCTGTCGTGACCTCGGTACAGCATATTAACCATTACGAGATGGCAGGCTATGGAACTGCCATCGCCTACGCCAAAACCCTGGAACGGCACGACTTGGCCGAACTGCTGCTGGAGACGCTCCGTGAAGAAAAACGTGCAGACATGGGACTGAGCGATCTGGCAGAAAACCGGATTAACCCTGATGCAAAATGGTCAGCGCTCGTAGAGAAAATCGAATCCTCTCCTTCTACCAAAAAGTGATAATAGTCTGCTAAGTAGTGTTTTTTACCACAAAGGTAATCTTGGCATTCACCCGATAGCGCACCACCTTGTTGTCCTCCACAATAGCCTGAATATTTTCCGTATACACACTCTTGATCTCTTCTACCGTTCTGGCGGCCAGCTCAACCGCGCTCTCCATTGCCTGCTCTACTGTGTCGCCCTCGGCCATCACTTCTATCACTTTCGCTAATGACATATTCTCTCCTGTTTTTGTTGATGATAACTATGGATATTAAAAAACACCTCGAAAAATCGCCGAACTTATTACCCCGATTAAGATGTAGGGGTTTCCCCAACCTTGCCCACAACGCAGTTCCCCGTGATTCTCTTACAGAAGAGTAGTGCCTTTCCCGACCGCGGGGCGGCGAATCTTTTTGTAGGATGCTATTTTGCTTGTAAATAAAGCCACCGATCATCATGAAAAAAGTTGCCACGCGTACCCTGAAAATTCTTATTGAATCGGATTCGGTAGATCCGTTTGACATCGAGGAGATCAACCGATGGGAAAATGAAGGAGGACAGCCCGGCTCTGCTCCCGATTTCCTGAAAACACTGAGACCGGTAAAAAAAGGTGAGATCTTAGAAGTGAAAGGCGGAGATTTTCACACCGTCAACGGTAAACTTTACTACCAGGCCGAGATTGAATTGCTGGCCCTGCCCCGCACCTAATCCCTATCGGGAAAAGTCTTACATACAGACCAAGATTAGACTGACACTCTGATAAGGATTCCACCCCTATCTGAAAAAAGGCTGATAAGTTAAACTATAAGTGAGCGAAGAAAATACTCAGCTTAAGTTCATTGATGTTCTGATGAAGAAATTTAGGGGTTCTTGGTTGAGGGTGTCTATTCAGTTAGGCTGAGAACAAACCTCTAGAACCTGATCTGTGTCATAACAGCGAAGGGAAAACCAGAACCCCGGATTTTTTTCAGGACACTTAAACTTAAGCGAGGTTAAGCCCGGCATCTAACGATGTCGGGCTTTTTTGTTGTGATTATCGCCTGTTCTTCCCCCAATCAGTTTTCCTCCGGTAGTATCCTACTACTCTTTGCGCTGTCGATCGGATTTCAATAGAACTTAAC
>CAZYOD010000230.1:3748-3980 GCA_964648635.1 uncultured Balneolaceae bacterium
TAAACTTAAGCGAGGTTAAGCCCGACATCTAAGGATGTCGGGCTTTTTTGTTGGGTTTATCACCTGTTCTTCCCCCAAATCAGTTTTTTCAATTTTCCTCCGCTAGTATTATCTACATCTTTGCGCTGTCGATCGGATTTCAATAAACTTTAACTCTAAAAGCCAATATAGAACAACAAGCGATCCTACAATTTAACTCAAAAAGAATGTTGTAGATGTCACGGGCAAACTG
>CAZYOD010000231.1:0-3967 GCA_964648635.1 uncultured Balneolaceae bacterium
TGGTACTGCCCTCAGGGCGGAAGCGTAGGTCCCCGACTGCTCCCTTTTTATGAAGCCCTTTACGCTTTGCGTAAGGGGCTTTTTTATATTAGGGTGGTCAGTTGTGGAGATTTAAATTTTTGTATTTAAAATTTCAGCTGTTTCTCGATACCAGTTATGAAAGGAGTCATTGGCAATTCTTTTTTTGACTTCTTCCATCAGCCATAAATAAAAGGTAAGATTATGGAGCGAAGCCAGTTCTAACCCCAAAAGCTCATTATTTCGAAATAAGTGGTGGATATATGACATTTTGTACTTTTGACACAGATCAGTGGAAAAGTCAGGATCAAGGGGTTTATTGTGATTTTTCCATTTGGCATTGCGAATATTAACGTATCCATTGCGAGTAAAAATTTGTCCATTCCGGGCATTTCGTGTCGGTAACACGCAGTCAAACATATCGACACCTCGAGCAATGGCATGTAGCAAGTTATGGGGCTTGCCAACGCCCATTAAATAACGAGGCTTATCTTCGGGAAGATAATCGGTATTCAGATCGGTCATTTCATACATCAGATCTGTCGGTTCTCCCACACTTAATCCCCCAATAGCGATACCTTCGAAATCAAGATCAGTAACATACTTTGAAGATTCGATTCTAAGATCCTCATAGGTGCCACCTTGAACAATTCCAAACTGTGCTTGTTGATGACCATATTTGGGATCAGTATTACAAAACTGCTTTCGGCCTCTTTTTTCCCAGCGGTGAGTAAGCTCCATAGATTCCTTGGCATATTCATAGCTGCAAGGATATGGGGGACACTCATCCAATACCATCATGATATCGGAACCGAGCGTACGTTGAATATCTACTACATTCTCGGGGGTAAACATATGTTTAGAGCCATCAAGATGACTTTTAAATTTTGCCCCTTTTTCTTGGAGTTCTCGATTGTCAGAAAGAGAGAAAATTTGATACCCTCCGGAATCTGTTAGTATAGGATGATTCCAGCTCATGAAGGAATGAAGCCCACCGGCACTTTCAATGATATCGCAACCCGGACGCAGATAAAGGTGATAAGTATTGCCCAGAATGATTTGAGCTTTTACCTTATCAATAAGATCGTCCTGTTTTACAGCTTTAACTGTGGCTAATGTGCCGACGGGCATGAAGATAGGGGTCGAAATTTCACCGTGATCAGTTTTAAGGGTGCCGAGTCTTGCCTTTGTAGAAGAAGCTGTTTTCTTTAGTTCAAACAAAGAATGAAAATGATAAAGAGATTAAAAGTATCGTTAAATATTTGAGTGCGGAAAATAGTAAAATTATTTATGCCTATTTTGTATCCTTAGCAATAATTACGATGATGAACTGTATTTTGAAATTATTATTTAGATCGTTTTATGTCCAAAGAGACGTTGGTAATTATTCCTACTTTTAATGAAGCCAATAATATTTCGCGGCTTATAGAAATGGTTTTGGGGCTTGATGATTCTATCGATTTATTGATCGTAGATGATGGGTCGCCCGATGGAACGGCTAAAATCGTTAAAGAAAATCAAGGCAAATTTCCGGACCGGCTTTATCTTATTGAACGCAGCGGGAAGTTAGGCCTGGGTACAGCATATGTCAGAGGATTTCAATACGCTCTGAAGCACAATTACTCTTATATTTGTGAGATGGATGCCGATTTTTCTCACAATCCGGAAGATCTGCCCCGACTAATAGAAGAAGTGAAACAGGGAAGGGCTGATGTAGCTATCGGATCGCGATATGCAAAAGGAATCAGTATCATAAACTGGCCGTTGAGTAGACTTATCCTCTCATACGGTGCTAATCTTTACGCACGATTTATTACGGGGCTTCCGATTTTTGATACTACTGCGGGATTTAAATGCATCCACCATAAAGTACTGGAACAAATTTCGGTAGATAACATCATATCTAATGGATATGCTTTTCAAATTGAGTTGCATTTCCGGGCATGGAAAGCAGGATTTACGCTCAAAGAGGTAGCGATTATTTTTCGTGAGCGAGAAGAAGGCGTTTCTAAGATGTCGAAAGGTATCGTATGGGAAGCAATCTGGCGGGTTTGGGCCTTGAAGGTAAAGAGTATTTTCGGAAGACTGTAAATGCTGAGATATCTTCTTAATATCTTATCTTTAGTTCTTATATTTGAACTCATTTTTAAGCGACAATAATTATTTATGCAGTACTTGGATTTTGAACAACCTATTGCAGATCTGGAAAAAAAGATTAAAGAATTAAGCGAATTATCGGTAGCGGATGATGATGTACTCGCACCTGAGATTGAACGGCTTGAAAAACGGGTCGACGAATTAAGAGAATCAATTTTTACGAATCTCACGCGCTGGCAGCGGGTACAGCTGGCCCGTCATCCCGAACGGCCTTATACGTTGGATTACATCTATAAAATCACTGAAAATTTTATTGAGATCCACGGTGACCGGTACCACAGCGATGATAAAGCTATTGTTGGGGGTTTTGCCACCATTGACGGTCAGTCGGTGGTAATTATGGGACACCAAAAAGGTCGTGATACGAAGAGTCGAAAATATCGAAATTTTGGGATGGCCAATCCGGAGGGCTATCGCAAAGCACACCGTCTTATGAAATTAGGTGAGAAGTTTGGTATCCCTGTAATTACCCTGCTGGATACCCCGGGCGCCTATCCCGGTTTGGAAGCTGAAGAGCGCGGACAGGCCGAGGCGATTGCTAAGAACCTGAAGATGATGGCAACACTCAAAGTGCCGATTATTTCTATGGTGATTGGTGAGGGAGCCAGTGGTGGCGCTATCGGCATCGGTATGGGTAATGAGGTTTATATGATGGAAAATACCTGGTATTCGGTAATTTCACCCGAGTCGTGTTCGTCTATTTTATGGAAAACCTGGGATTATAAAGAACAGGCCGCGGCGGTATTAAAATTAACGGCCGAAGATCTTGAGGATATGGATATTATTGACGGGATTATTGAAGAGCCGCTCGGCGGAGCCCATCGCGATCCGGATCGATCGGCAGCAGCTGTTAAAAAGCAATTGTTGACTTCGCTGAAGCGTCTCAAGAAAAAATCACCCGAGAAATTGGTTGAGGAACGCATCGATAAGTATTCCAAGATGGGAGAATGGAAGACAGCTTCCTCCAAAGCCAAGAAAAGCTAAATTTGCGTGTTTCCTCAGAAAGAATCCATTTACACCTATACCCATCAGCTGAGAAGTCGTTATGGAGAAACCGATCAGATGGGATATGTCTATTATGGGCGGTATCTGGAATATTTTGAAGAGGCGCGTACCGAGATGATCCGCTCCCTCGGTTTCCCCTATGCTAAACTGGAAAAAAACGGGGTAATGCTACCGGTCATCCATACCGAAATTGATTATAAAGCGCCGGTTTTTTACGATGAGCTGATGAATATTGAAGTATCACTCTTTGATATCCCGTCGGTTCGGCTAGAGACGTATTACAAGGTTTTTACGGATCGTCATACCAAACCGCATGTTACCGGGAAAGTAGAACTCTGCTTCATGAAAGAGGATTCCCGCAAACCCTGCAAGGCTCCATCCGAATTTATAGAGAATTTGTCCTCAAGGATTAACGGTTGATTTTATGCGGATAAAGCAAACCGGTCTCTACCTGTTAGTGCTTGTTTTAGTTTTGGCTGTGGCGATAAGTGCACTTGGCGGTGGATTATTTAACCAGCAGTCTCCGTGGCCTTCGCAGTGGCAGCATCGCACCTTTTTTGATTTCTGCCATCAAATTTCGGAGCGTTCGTTCTGGATCAACGGTCAGCCGATGGCAGTTTGCAGCCGGTGCATAGGAATTTATACCGGTTTTGCATTTGGCTGGGTACTGTTACCTATCTGGTCTTTCGGGAAATTTGCTAACGATTGGCCGATGAAAAAGATAGCGCTCGGTGTTTTAGTGCTAAACTTTTTGGATATAGTTGGAAATATGCTTGGTTTTTGGGAA
>CAZYOD010000232.1:0-3957 GCA_964648635.1 uncultured Balneolaceae bacterium
CTAAAGTATCCGGCTGTAAACAATAGGCCTGTTTATTTTGCTTCCATTTCTTACAATACCTACGGCTATCAGACTCTAAATATTTGCTGGTGTGGAAAAATGTCTTTTTTTTCACTCTTGGAATCTGTAAAAATACCCGGATTCAAAGTTGATATCATTATTGGTAGCTACGCCATAACCGGTTCTAATCGAAAAGAACTGGCTCAACAATTTTATCGGGCGGTATCTATACAATTTTACTTTGGTTATTGATAACCAGTGGATATTATCTGCAGATAAAAACTTAGTTAAATAAAAGCTATTGTGATAAAGAAAAATTTGCCGGGAAGTATAAGAGGGTGGAAAAAATATGCCCTTGTTTATCTGCTACTTTTGGCTATTTCGCACTTGGTGCTTTGGGGGCTCGAAAAAAATCCCATTAACATAGAAAGTGGGCCCGGTAACGAGGTAGCGTTGCAGGTAGTTAATGAGGGGCAAAGCCTGTCTGAGCAGAAAATTAGCGTTAAATATGAGGATATCTATACCGGAAAAGAGAAAACCCCACCCGTTTTGCTGTTGCTGCCGGGTGGACCAGAGGGGGCGGAAGTTTTTGATAATTTTAAATGGGAACTGTCCTCACATTATCGAATTATCATTCCGCATTTGCCGGGTTATGGAGATTCAAATGATAGTCTGCCCGATTATTCTTTTAAAGCATTATCAGTTTATACAAACCAGTTTTTAAATAAACTGGATCTCTCAGGTGTGCATACGCTGGGTTATGGATTGGGTGGAGCCAGCGCCATTTATTTAGCTCATGATTTCCCCGAAAAAGTTCGATCGCTGAGTCTTATATCATCTATTGGCGTACAAGAACTCGCGTTATTGGGTAGTTATCGGCTAAATCATGCTGTACACGGTCTTCAGCTTTCGGCTGTATGGCTTCTGCATAATGCCATCCCACATTTTGGACTGTTTGAACTGTTCGAAATAGATGTTTCTTACGCTAAAAGTCATTACGAATCTGATCAGCGCCCAATCCGATCATTTTTGGAACAGTTCCAAAAGCCCATGCTGATTGTTCACGGTGAACAAGATCCGCTCGTGCCACTGGCTGCTGCCATTGAGCATCACCGTATTGTCCCACACAGTGAGTTAAAAGTGTATAGCAATGCTGATCACGATTTGATAGAAACACACACAGATTCTGTGAGTCAGACCATTAACCAATTCCTGGTCAGGGTAGAAGGGAATAGTGCGATAACAGCATCCGACGCTACGGCAGACCGACTTAAAGAAGCGGATAAGGCTTTTTCAAACATAGATTTTGCCCAATTCAAAGGCACGTCACTGCTGATCATTATGCTGATTATCATACTCGGTACATTTATCAGTGAGGATTTAACGTGTATTGGCGCGGGTTTGCTAGCAGCCCGCGGGCTCATCGGCTTTTGGCCGGCTACCTTAGCTTGTTTTATAGGTATTTTCATAGGTAATGTGGGTCTGTATGTGGCTGGACGATTCCTGGGGAGAAAAGCGGCCCAAAAAGCACCTTTCAAGTGGTTTATTAGCGAAAAAGATCTGCAAAAAAGCGCCCGTTGGTTCGAGGTAAAGGGACCGGCTATAATCATTGCGACCCGTTTTTTACCCGGCAGTCGACTTCCTACTTATTTCAGTGCCGGAGTTATCCATGCCAGTTTTTGGATGTTCATCTCCTACTTTTTGCTAGCGGCCTTAATATGGACTCCCTTGCTGGTGGGAATATCAAAATTCTTGGGAAATGAGCTGCTTCGTTATTTTATGCTCTACCAGAATTATGCGATTTGGGTTTTCATAGGTGCAGTTATTTTTCTCATCATGATTGTCAAAATGATTATTCCTGCATTCAGTTATAAGGGACGCCGACTGTTGGTTTCACGCTATCGTAGGTTGACACGATGGGAATACTGGCCGTCTTTTGTCTTGTATACTCCTGTTTTTTGTTATGTTATTTATCTGGGGATAAAAAACCGATGCCTCACTTTATTTACTGCAGCCAATCCGGCTATTACTGACGGAGGGTTTGTAGGGAAATCCAAAACAGAAATTTTAAAACTTTTTGGAAATGATGACTATATCGCATCTTACTCCTTGATTTCTTCCGACTTAAGTGCTCGGAACAAAGTTAGAGCGGCCGGAGAATTTATGGAAAAGACAGACCTTGATTTCCCGGTTGTGCTAAAGCCGGATGTAGGAGAGAGAGGAAAAGGAGTTGAAATTGTTCACGATCAAAAGTCATTAGAAGAGTACCTCTCTGAGTCTGCCCGAGATATAATTATCCAGCAGTTTGTTGGCGGCAAAGAATTCGGAGTGTTTTACTATCGGATGCCGGATGAGTCCAAAGGAAATATTTTTTCCGTGACTACAAAAGAGTTGTTGTGTGTAGAGGGAGACGGGACAAAAACTTTGCAAGAACTTATACTTGATGATGATCAGTCGGTAAGCTTGGCAAAGTTTCATCTGCACCAGAATGAGGATCATTTATATGAGGTACCGGAGGATGGAGCCCGGGTTCCTATTGTTGAGCTGGGTACTCATGCCCGCGGTGCTGTATTCGGAGATGGGGAAGAGCTAATTTCTGAAGCGCTTATTCAAAAGATGAATGAGATTTGTCAGCCGGTTTCCGGATTTTACTTTGGACGCTTTGATATCAAAGTACCGACAGCTGATGATTTTGTGGAGGGGAAGTTTCTGAAAATAATTGAGGTAAATGGTGTAACTTCCGAGTCAACAAATATTTATGACAGCAATTTTTCCTTCTGGGAAGCGCAGAAAATCCTGTTTAAGCAATGGAAACTGGCCTTTGAAATAGGGAGGAAAAACCGCGGAAATGGAACCGAAGTGCCATTATTTTTTCCGTTTTTAAAAAGAGCGTTGACAGGGCTATTCAGCTAAGCAGGAATGTTCATTTTAAAAGTAGTTTTCTAGCATCTCTTGCGCTTTTGAATGGCCGAGGTTAGCCGCTTTACGGAGATCCTCTTCGGCCTTTGTCATCTCTTCCAAAATCATGTAGCTGCATCCTCTGTTGAAGAATAAATCATTCTTTTCGTCATTAAGCTTCAAGGCTTCCGAGAAATAATTAACAGCTTTTTCATGGTCTCCGAAATAATGGGCATAAAGTATGCCCATTCCCCATTGAGCTACGGAATTTGCGCTATTTATAGCAATCGCCTTCTTAAATTGAGCGAGTGCCTTCTTGGGGTGGTCATTATTGTGATACAAGGTACCTAGCATCTGGTACAGCTGATCGTCTTCAGGCCGATGATCAATGGCGAATAAGAGAAATTCTTCCGCCTCTTTAGAACTTTCATTTAAAACTTTTATGAGTCCCTTACTTCGCAGTGCTTTTTTATGTCCCGGCTCCCGATTTAGAACCTCATTGAAAAGACGAAGAGCATGCTCATGATTTTCATCCTCGAAGTTAGACTTTGCTCGCTGAAAAATTTTTTCTGTCTTTTGTCCCATATCTCCAAAAAATTCAACAATTACCTATATAAAGTAGTAACAAATCTGATGAGTTAAAAAGTAATACCACTGATTACTCGAAAATTTTCCTCCACAAAACAGTGATCTAAATTAATTAGCCAGCAAATATATTACGGCAAAACGAGCATTTTTCTTAATGTTACAGCCGTTATTTGGAACCAAGAAATTCATGGTTACTTTCCTGCCTTCTTCTTCGCTTGAAAGAATAGTGGTATTCGCAATGATGCCCGCCTGTTGAACATGGGGGTGAGGAGATAAAAGAGCAATGGTATCTTCCAACTCTTTTATTTCTTCATTCATTGCAGCTGAATACACGCCTTTGGATAAATGCCACCAGCCGTAGTCATCCTCTTTATTTTTTCGTGGTTTAATTTTTCGTTCTTGAGCAGCCTCAAATTCACTGCCTCCAAAATCCAGCGCTCCTGCTTCCGTCAGTTCATGAATGGAGTCTAT
>CAZYOD010000233.1:0-3873 GCA_964648635.1 uncultured Balneolaceae bacterium
ATACCTCCGGTTGACTTTATTTAACAGTATATAATCTGTTGTTATAATTAGTCTATATGAATTTCAAGGCCAAGCCCCATCATTTCGCGCAATAGCACCTTGAAGGATTCTGGAACATCTCCTTCTGGCAGGTTTTCACCTTTTACAATAGCCTCATACACGCGCGATCGGCCTTTGACATCATCACTTTTAACAGTGAGCATTTCTTTCAGGATGTTAGAAGCACCATAAGCATACAGTGCCCAAACCTCCATCTCACCAAGACGTTGTCCACCAAACTGAGCTTTACCACCCAGCGGCTGTTGTGTAATAAGCGAATACGGTCCAATAGAGCGTGCATGCATCTTATCCTGAATTAAGTGATTCAGCTTAAGGATGTACATGTATCCAACCGTGGATTTCTGATCCATCGGCTCACCGGTACGTCCGTCATACAACGTAACGCGACCATCTTCAGGAAGACCGGCTTCTCGCATTTTTTCTTTAACCTGTTCTTCAGTTGCACCGTCGAAAATAGGTGAAGCAAATTTTACACCTAATTTTTTCGCTGCCCATCCAAGGATAGTCTCATAAATCTGGCCAAGGTTCATTCGCGAGGGTACACCCAGCGGGTTTAAGCAAATATCGACCGGCGTACCGTCTGCCATATAAGGCATATCTTCTTCCGGAACAATCTTGGCTATAACACCCTTGTTACCGTGTCGGCCGGACAGTTTATCGCCAACCTGAAGCTTACGTTTCTTGGCAACATAAACTTTGGCCTTCTGGATTATTCCGGGCGGCAGATCGTCTCCGACCTGAATCTGATACTTACGTCGCTTGGCTTCCGTATCAATTTCTCTTCGCAAGTCTCGATAGTTCTTGAAGAGTAACCGGACATGTTCTACCAACTCGTCGTCCGTAGCCCACTGGATATTTTCATTAATTTTAACTGGATCCAGTTCTTCAAAGTCTGATTTGCGATACTTTTCGCCTTTGGGAATAAGCTCAATCCCGTTAAAATCATACACACCGGGTGAGGTCTTATCCCTGAGCAAGGTATAGAGCTTATCAACCATCTGGCTGTTGAGTTCATCAACTTTTTCCTGATGACGTTCATTTTCTAGCTCAACCTGTTTTTTCTCCTCTTTGCGAGAAATTTGCTCATCTCGTTTACGGCTAAAGAGTTTCGTATCAATAACCGTTCCTGATACTCCGGGTGGCACTTTCAACGATGCGTCCTTAACATCTCCGGCTTTATCGCCGAAAATAGCGCGCAGCAATTTTTCTTCCGGCGTAGGATCGGTTTCACCTTTCGGTGTAATTTTACCTACGAGAATGTCGCCGTGGTTAATTTTAGCACCTGTACGTACAATTCCCTGTTCGTCAAGATCTTTGGTAGCTTCTTCACTTACATTAGGAATCTCACGTGTCAGCTCTTCTTCGCCGCGTTTTGTATCACGAACTTCCTGTTCAAATTCCTCAATATGGATTGAGGTATACATATCTTTTTGAACAACCCGTTCACTTACTACAATAGCATCCTCAAAGTTGTATCCTCTCCAGGGTACAAACCCAATCAAGACGTTACGGCCCAAGGCAAGTTCACCATGGTCAGTTGCACATCCATCAGCAAGAGTTTCGCCTTTTTTAACCTTATCACCTACCTTAACGATAGGAGTTTGGTTAATAGTGGTATTCTGATTGGTGCGTTCAAATTTTGTCAACTTATATTTCTTAACACCCTCATCAAAATAACACTGTTGCTCCATATCGGTTCGGTCGTACTTCACATGTATCTCTTTCGCACTTACATAAACGACTTCACCGTCCTCTTCAGCTGCAATAATAGCGCGAGAGTCTTTGGCAGCGCGATGCTCGAGCCCCGTTCCAACAACCGGAGCTTCCGGTCGAAGCAATGGTACTGCCTGACGCTGCATGTTCGCACCCATAAGAGCACGGTTGGCATCGTTGTGCTCTACAAATGGAATTAAGGAAGCAGCTACCGAAGCAATTTGATTTGTAGATACATCCATATATTCAATCTGTTCCGGCTTGGCTAATCCAACTTCGCCATCACGGAAACGGGAGAATATATTTTCGTTTTTAAACACACCTTTTTCATCAATTGGCGCATTGGCTTGGGCAATAATGGTCTCATCCTCTTGTTCAGCGGACAAATATTCAATCTCATTGGAAATTTTGCCCTCCTTAATTTTACGGTAAGGAGTTTCTAAAAAGCCAAAATCATTCACCTTAGAGTGCACACAAAGAGATGAAATCAGACCAATATTTGGCCCTTCCGGTGTTTCAATTGGACAGAGGCGACCATAGTGCGTATAGTGGACATCGCGCACCTCAAAACCGGCTCTTTCTCGTGTCAGTCCTCCAGGCCCCAATGCTGACATTCGTCGCTTATGGGTCAATGTTGCCATTGGGTTGGTTTGATCCATAAACTGTGACAGCTGATTCGTACCAAAGAACGTATTAATTACCGATGATATGGTACGCGCATTCACCAAATCCTGCGGGGTCAGCTGCTCAGCATCCCGGGAGTTCATTCGCTCTTTAATAGTGCGAGACATCCGAGCAAGTCCGATAGAAAACTGTTGAGCTATTTGCTCTCCAATAGTTCGGATACGTCGGTTGCTCAAATGGTCAATATCATCCACTTGAGCTTTCATGTTTTTAAGACGGATAACCTCTTTGATAATAGCTACGATATCCTCTTTTACGAGATATCGGATATCCATATCCACATCGACTTTTAGCCGCTTATTCAATCGATAACGGCCAACTTCACCGAGGTCATACTTTTTATCGCTGAAGAACAGTCGTTCAAGCACTTGCCGTGCAGTCTCAGGATCCGGCATTTCGCCTGTTCGGATCTGCTTGTAAATTTCGCCAAGCGCAGACTCTTCATCATGCGTAGGATCCTTCCGCAGTGTATTCATAAATACATCACGCTCAGAATCCTCCGGCTCCATCGTTTGGATACGTACCTTATCAACATCTGCTTCCTTCAAAAGACCATAATCATCTTCCGTTAACTCATGGTCGATCTCAAGCAGCACTTCGCGGTTTAAGGCTTCAGTTACCTCACCGGTCTCATCGTCAACAACTTCTTCCACTTTTTCTTCAACGATATCAACGGCAAGTCGTTCACCTACAAGCTCTTTATTGTACTGCTTCTTAGATTTGAGATCTATGACCTCTGAAAGCTCAAATAGGCTATAAAGTTCTTCATCGGATGAATAACCGAGAGCCCGAAGCAATGTGGTGAACGGAACTTTCTTTTTCCGATCGATATATGCCCAAAGCACATCCCGGATATCCGTTGAAAACTCAATCCAAGAACCTTTAAACGGAATCACCCGGGCATTATAAAGCTGAGTACCATTAGGGTGGACATTTTGTCCAAAAAACGCGCCCGGGGATCGGTGGAGCTGACTTACAATTACTCGCTCCGATCCGTTAATAATGAAACTTCCCTTTTCTGTCATCCAAGGTAAATCACCAAGAAATACTTCCTGCTCGATTGTCTCCGTTGTTTCATCGTCATCATCAACGGCAGAAAGACGAAGCTTTGCTTTTAAGGGTACAGCATAAGAGAGGCCGCGATCCTGGCATTCTTTGATGCTATATTTTGGAGTATCCACGCTGTAATACATGAATTCCAAAATGTGTGTTTCCCGTGAATCTTGGATTGGGAAATTATCGTTAAAAATCTTTTGCAGACCTTGATTTTTTCGATCTTCCGGTGCAATATCCAGCTGAGTAAAGTCCCCAAAAGATTCTAGCTGGATATCCAGAAAGTCCGGATAATCAAGAACATGTTCTGTACTGGCAAATGATAAGCGGTCGGTGAAAGGGATTTTCTCCATTTTACTCTGT